>JAHEZR010000121.1 GCA_023251005.1 Ignavibacteriota bacterium
TTGCGGAAGAGAAAAGTGCCGTAGAACAACAGAGGGAGAACGCTCAACGAGACGAGAGCGAGCTCCCAATTCATCGTGAACATGAAATAGAGGATCCCGATGATCATGAAGACATCGCTGAAGACCATGACGATGCCGGAGGAGAACATTTCGTTGAGGACCTCAATGTCATTTGTCACGCGCGTGATCAGTCTACCAATAGGGTTGCGGTCGAAGAACTTTAAGCCAAGATTCTGGAGATGCTCGAATAACTCCATCCGGAGATCGAAGATCGTCCGCTGTCCAATCCACTGGGTCAGGTAGGTATTGAGGTACTGTACAATCCCCCGTGCGATGAGGACTCCGAGGAAGAAGAGGGCGGTGATGAGGAGGCCGTTCGTATCCTGCTGTGCAATGTTGACGTCTACTGCGTGCTTCGTAAACCATGGACGCACCGCTTCCATCCCGGATACAAGGACGCTCATCAGGATGGCAAGCACCACATGCCAGACATACGGCTTGAGATACTTCAACAGCCGCTTCATCAACCTACTGTCGTATGCTTTACCGAGGACTTCTTCTTCGTGCATTGATCAGAGATTCTCCAGCTCTTCTTCCAACAACTGCTTGTAATGCAGGTCGGCATAAATACCGCCAATCGCCACAAGCTGCTCATGCGTCCCTTGCTCCACGATGCTTCCCTCATCGAGTACCACAATCATGTCCGCGTCCTTGACTGTCGATATCCGATGACTGATGATTATGCTTGTCCGTCCTTTCATCACCTGACGCAGGCGTTTGAGGATTTCTTCTTCCGTGTAAGTGTCAACCGAAGAGAGGGCATCGTCGAGAATTAATATTTTTGGATTGCGCATGATCGCTCGCGCGATGCTTGTCCGCTGTTTCTGTCCGCCGGAGAGAGTAACTCCTCGTTCTCCGATCATTGTATCATACTGATTTTGAAATTCCATGACCTCTTTTGCGATCTGCGAGATCTCAGCCGCCGCCTCAATGTGCTCGAGCGTACCGTTATCAACACCGTAAGCGATGTTCTCGATGATTTTGTCTGAAAAGAGGAACGTCTCCTGAGGAACGAATCCAATGTTCGAGCGGAGAAGTTCGAGTGGAATCTTTTTGATGTTCACACCGTCGATGAAAAGTTCACCTTCTGTCACGTCGTAGAGCCGTGGGATTAGGTTGACGAGCGTTGATTTTCCTGAGCCGGTATAGCCGACAATGGCGACAATCATTCCTCTGTCGATTTTCAGACTGATATCCTTGAGCGCAGGTGTTTGACGACCCTTTTGAGTGAAAGAAACGTTCCGGAACACGACCTCTCCTTCAATACTATGGATCGCGCGATCCGTCTCTTCCGTATCTCGTATCTCTGGAACCGTGTCGAAGATCTTGCACAGTCGCCCCATCGAGGCTGCACCCTGCTGCAAAATGTTCACGACCCATCCGAAGGCAATCATCGGCCAGATGAGCATGATAAGATACGCGAAGAACGCCGTGAGCGTCCCGATCGTGATTTGCCCGTTGATAACCTGTAATCCACCGAAGTAGAGTGTGATCACAAGCGAGAGTCCGATGAGCATGGCCATCAACGGCCACATAATCGATTGGACCCTCGCGAGTACGAGATTCTTCTTCAAATAGTCCCAGCTTAACTTCTGGAAAAGGCCGATTTCATAAGCCTCACGGACGTAGGACTTTACAACTCGAATCCCTGAAAGGTTTTCCTGTGCTCGCGTCGTGAGAAGAGAATACTGGGCTTGTCGATCCTCAAACTTGTGGTGGACAATCTTTCCAAGACGGTAAACGGCATAGGAGACGAAGGGAAGAGGGATGAGTGCGAGGAGCGTGAGTTCCAAGTCCTTGTAGAGCATCATTGCCAGGACCATCGTGAACGTCATCAGCGTATCGGTCGGATACATGATGCCCGGACCGAGGGAGTTCCTGACTGCACCAATATCATTTGTCGCATGAGCCATCAGATCGCCGGTCGGCGTATTCTGGAAATAGGAATACGACAACTTCTGGATATGCGAGAGGAAATCGTTTCGCAGATCGTACTCGATGTGTCGGCTGACAACGATGATTGTCTGGCGTGTCAGGAAGGTGAAAATACCCGCCACGAACGTAAATGCCACAATCAGGGCTGCATAAGTCACAAGTCCCGTCGAATCAATCAGGTGTGTTTCAATTCCAGCTTTGATTTCGTCCACCGCAAAACCTATGAACAGCGGCTGGAAAACCGCGAACGAGTTACTCGCAATAACCGTGAGCAGTCCCAGGAATAGAGTTCTACGGTATTTCCAGAGATATGGCTTAAGACGAAGGAGGGGTTTCACTGTTATCCGATGATCTCAAATCCAGTGTACTTGTGGAGAACCTTCGGGACGATAACTTTTCCCTCTGGTGTCTGGTAGTTTTCGAGGAGCGCAACCATCAAGCGAGAGGTTGCAAGTCCAGACCCATTGAGCGTGTGAACAAACTCGGGCTTTGACTTTGCATCCCGTTTGAAGCGAATGTTCGCTCTTCGCGCCTGGAAGTCATCAAAATTGCTGCAGCTCGATGCTTCCAGCCATCCCCCCCGCGCGGGCTCGGCTGGAGCCCAGACATCGATGTCATAACACTTCGCTGCTGAGAAGCTGAGATCGCCTGTGCAAAGTTCGACGACACGATAGGGAATGTTGAGAAGCTGGAGAACTTCTTCGGCGTCTTTTACAAGCAACTCCAATTCGTCATACGAAGTTTCCGGCGCTACGAACTTCACCATCTCCACTTTATTGAATTGATGCACACGAAGAAACCCTTTTGTCTCTTTGCCGTAGGAGCCGGCTTCACGGCGGAAACAGGCAGAGTAGGCTACATATTTGATGGGCAACTCTTCGAACCGTAAGGTCTCGTCACGGTGAATGTTCGTTACCGGCACTTCGGCTGTCGGGATAGGGAAGAGGTCCTCAGAGCCAATGTTGTACATGTCGTCCTCGAGTTTTGGCAGCTGGCCGGTTGCGGTCATCGAAGCACGATTAACGAGAAAGGGCGGGAACACTTCCTTGTACCCATGCTTCCGGAGATGGAGATCGAGCATGAAGTTCAGAAGTGCGCGTTCGAGCGTAGCTCCTTTGCCAAGATAAAGGGGAAAGGCGCTGCCGCTGATCTTGGCTCCGCGGTCGAAGTCAAGAATGCCGAGCTTTTTCCCAAGAGAGACGTGATCCTTTAACTCGAAGTCGAGTGATTTCTTATCCGCGAAACCGACAATCGAGCCGTCACCATGCCAGCGACGCACTTCGACATTGTTCGATGGGCTCGTACCGACCGGAACCGAGGGGTGCGGGATGTTCGGAACGAAAAGGAGGAGCTTTTCAAGTTCTTTCTCCACAGCGGCAAGCTGCTCATCAATGGTCTTAATCTCAGCTGCAACGTTCTTCATCTCCGCGATGAGAGTATCGGCATTCTTATTTGCCTTCTTCAAACTTCCGATCTCCTCGGAAACGACATTGCGGCGATTTTTCAGACCTTCGCCTTTCTGCAGAAGTGCTCTTCGTTGCCCATCGAGCCGTAGGATCTCTTCTACCCGGTCCGTTTCCCCTTTGTTTCGAACGGCTGTACGTACCGCCTCAGGATTTTCCCGAATAAATTTTAAGTCAAGCATTGGCGTTATCTTACAACTCAGTCAAAAAGAACTGATTATCCTTGCTTTAAAGTTCAGTAGATCGCGTTTCAGCATGGTGAGTCCCTGCGTCGCGTCGGAGAGCTTGATGCCAAGCTCGGTTTCGACCTTAAGCGTGATGAAGCCCGTGTTCAGCGGCCGACGTGCTTTCTGGTGGAGGTCTTCCGTTTTCACTGGCTCGATCAGACTGGGGTCAAAACCAAAGACATCACAAACCCGTCGCGCAAAATCATATCGGCTGAGGCGTTCCGAGCCGCTGACATGATAAATGCCCTCGCCGTCCTGCTCTACGATCCGCAGTATGCCGAATGCAAGGTCATTCACGTACGTCGGGTTACTCACCTGATCGGTCACAGACTTGATTCGTTGTCCGTTTTTCAAACTCTCGATTGCCCAGAGGGCAAAATTCTGCTTTACATTTTTCCCATATCCGTAGAGAACGATCGTCCTGACAATGGCGAAGCGGGTGTCCCCGGTCCGGACGACATTTTCACTCGCAAGCTTTGTCTTTCCATAATAGTTGATAGGGTTGGGACGATCGTCTTCAGCGTAAGGGCCGCGAAGGCCATCGAAAACATAATCAGTGGAAATATGGATGATTTTTGCGCGTAGAGTTCTCGCAACGTCTATGAGGTTCTCTACACCATGGACATTGATCTTCCAGGCTAACTCTCTTTGTGACTCACACGCGTCGACGTTCGTCAATGCGGCAGCGTTAATAATGACATCCGGGCGAAAACTCGTAACAAGACTCTTCACATCACTCTTAGAGGTAATGTCGAGTTGGGTGTAATCGAGAAGCGGG
>JAHEZR010000122.1 GCA_023251005.1 Ignavibacteriota bacterium
AGTCTCCTCGCCCTTTCCCGTGAGTATGATGATTGGGGTAGCAACCTTTTCCTTGCGCAGGTCCTGACAGACTTCAAAGCCATTCTTGGAGGGCAGCATCACGTCCAGGATGATCAAGTCTGGGTTCTCTTTTTTCGCCATCTGGTAGCCCCTCTCCCCATCTTCTGCAGAGACAACCTTGTAGTGCTCTTGCTGGAGATTCTCGATGAGACCTTTGGAGATAGCGGAATCATCCTCAACAACCAAGATTTTTTTCATCCTTTTCTCCGTTTGATTGGAAAGAGAAGTTTGAAAGTACTACCCTTCCCCACCTCGCTTCGGACTTTTACGTCTCCGCCGTGTGCATCCATGATGTGCTTCACGAGCGCGAGCCCGAGACCTGTGCCGCCAGCATGGCTTGCAGCACCTTCGTGCACGCGATAGAATTTTTCAAAGATATTCGGCATCTCAGCTTCGGGTATTCCAATGCCATAGTCTCTCACCTCGACCCCAAGCTTCTCTGCGTTCACTCTCAAGCGAACTTCGATCTTTCGTTTGTTACCGGAGTACTTCATCGAATTCGAAAGGAGATTAATCACAGCTTCCGCTACCGCATCCCTATCCGCCTTGATGAATGGAATCTTCTTGGGTATGCGCGCATCAACCCTGAATTTCAACTTGCCGAACTGATATTCCATCGATTTCAGAACGTCCTGAAGAACCTCTTTCAAGTTGAGTGACTCAAACGTGTACTGCTTCACTCCCCGTTCGATCTTCGCAAAATCGAGCACATTGTTGATGAGGCGTGTGAGACGCTCACTTTCGCCTTGAATGATTCTAAGATATCCTGTTCTCTTACGATCGCTTTTTATCTTTCTACTCAATAATGTTTCCGCAAACATCTGAATCGATGTCAGGGGTGTCCGCAATTCATGGGAGACGCTCGAGACAAATTCAGATTTAAGCGCATTCAATTCCTCCAACCTCTTCTTCTCCATCTCTCCGATAATGAGCTGTTCCTGAAGCTGAAGTCGTTCAACTGCAAAAGCGATCTGGGAAGCGAGGGTCGTCAGCAATTCAAGATCGGAGGAGGAATACTTTTTCCCCGAGCGTTTATCGCCAAGCACAATAACGCCGACGATTTGTTTTGGCAGAATCGTAAGAGGAAGCGCGAGACTGACACCCCATCGTTCAAAGACATGAGCCATCCCTGCATCGATCGAGACACCGGGTTCCACCTTGTCGGGACGTGCTACGGGAAACGTGAGGTCTGTCGTAATCTGTTCTACTCGCAGGGAGGGGAAGTGCTTTGCTGCGATATCGAGCCCTCGGTGTGCAACTACTTTCATCCGGTGTCCAGGCTCTGTGAGCACAATCAACGCAATCCTTTCGACCGGAATTAAGCTATCGAACCTCGCTATGACCAATTGAGCGAGCTGGCTAAGTGTGACAGTCTCCTTAATCTCATTGCCGAGCGAGTGCACAGCCTCTCGAAAATCATACTGCACACGGTAAAATGTTTGGTCAACGAAGTTCTGAACACGGGTACGCACCGGATTGAAGAGGAGGGCAACGCCATACGCAGCGAGGAGCGAAACGAAGCGCCCTGATTCCCCGACAATACCTTGGAGCAACAGGGATCCCCCGTATACGAAAAGAAGATAGATTCCAATCACTAATCCCGTGAGAAGAGCATAGACAATACTCCGTTTGATGAGGACTTCGATATCAAAGATGTGGTATTTCAGAACAGCGATTGCAAATGAAATCGGAATAACGATAAGAAATCCAATTCCAATTTCTTCCTGCACCAAAATTGATGAACGAAACAGTTCTGGGACAATCTGGAGAAAGAGAAACGGGCTTGCCCCTACTGCAGTGCCCCAGAGAATCCACTCAACCTTTCTCCTTTCGGGTCCGGCTTGGAACCGCAAACAAGATTGAAAAAGGTTAACTAATCCACCAATTATGCCGAGAAGGAGGAACAGACGTAGAACCGACAGCCACCAGTGATAGGTCGTTGCCGTCGAAACCGACATTCTTGCAATCGACAGCGCTTCTGTCACGACCAGTGCACTACTGATCGCGAACGCCACTGGGTAGAGAACAAGGAGAAACTGATTCTGCCTTCTCCATTTCCGCAAAGGGAAGACGGCGGTGAAATGCACGAAGGCTGCAACCCCCATCGTGTAACTGAAGTCGCTGGCGGCGCGAATGAGATACGCAACCCAAACGGGCTTTGTCGAGTAGTTTCCCGGAGAAGTCATAACGGCGACCGAGAAAAGCAGAAGAACCCAGAACAGCACTGATGGTGCTTCTTCGTTTGGTTTCTTCAGTAGGATGAAAATTCCAGTTCCCCAGAAAGCTAACCCAATAAGCAAGTTGATTAGAACAAAGAGATCGCCAGGATAATATTTCGTGAGATGAACATCAACACTCTTTGGGAGATCTCCAGAAAGAAGAGAAAGGGAAACTCGATCATCGATCCTGTAACCATCGAGGAGAAATTCCATCTGCGAATCCGTGCCGACAGCAACATTGTCTATGGCGAGAATCTTGTCACCGGTGTGGATGCTGTCCCCGTAATTCTCCGCTACGAGAACTTGATCATGACTAAACTGGGCGTGGAATGGGAGGTTTGCTTTCAGGAGGAGTCGGTGAAGGCCGAGGAGGCCAATCACTAGAGCAAGAAGCGCAACCGACCACTTCATTGCTCCTCTGGTGCTATTTAACCCTGCTAAGCCCATAGGCTGGCAGCGAGGTTATGAAACCAAGATTAGGAGTGCGAAACGCCAGATGGTTGAAGAATTTCGTGGACCTGGGTACGCTCGAGGACGATCCGAGTAAAGATGAAATGGAGAAGAGGTGACGAATCCAGGTCCTGGCGTGGAAATGTAGTCAGCGGAAAATCGAAAGTCAAGGATTTCGGGAAAGGGAACTACTTCGCAAAGCTCGCGACAGCATCTCGTTGACCCTGGTAGACGTCAAAGACGAGAGATAACTTTGTGATGACGAAGATGTTTTGGATGTTCTTCTCAACATCCGAAAGCACAATCTTGCCACCGCGTTTCGTGTAATTCGTGTGAGCCCAGGCGAGAACCCCGAGAGCTGAGCTGTTGAGATAGTGAACCTTTGCGAGATCGATGACCAATTTTTTATTCTCTTCTTTGATGAGCTCATCGATTGTCCAGCGAAGGTCTTCTGTTTCATCTCCACCGGTGAGCTCCCCCCGCGGCTCAAGTATTGCAATCTCCCCCTCACTTAACCGAGTGAGTTTTGTTTTCATGGCAGGAAAAAGATAGTGATGGTGAGAGGAAACGGCTATGCAGCCATTTTTTCTAACGCGTCTTTGACTTTTACCACGACAACCGTCTGATCATCAGACTGTTTTGCTTCTCCCGAGAAGAGATTGACAGCGGTGAGGATGGAGTTCAGGATCTCGTCCGCTTTCTGCTCATGGCTTGATTCCACGACCGCTTTCAATCTTTCTTCACCGAAAAATTCACCTCGTGGGTTCGCCGCTTCTGTAATTCCATCGCTGAAGAAGACGTAGACATCACCCAGCTCCAATGTCAAGTGACATTCTTCGCATTGAATCTCTTCCATAAAATTTAATGCGGGACCACGCACCGGCAGCCATTCGGCCAAGTGTCGGCTTTGTTTATAGACGACGGGAGGACAATGACCAGCGCAACACACTGTGAGTGTCCGAAGCGACGTGTCTAGCAGACCGAGAAGAAGTGTAATGAAGGACTTACGCTGGAGATTCCGTCGGATGATCCTGTTTGTCTCCGTGATGACCTCCTTCGGACTCTGCTTCCGCGTCACCTCTGAGTAGAGAACGCCTTTGCCCATTGCCGCAAGGAGCGCTGCACCCAAGCCCTTCCCGGACACGTCTGCGAGAACCACTTCGATGTGTCCATCGCCCAGAGAGATAAAATCGTAGTAGTCTCCCCCGACTTCACGAGCTGGGATAGTACGAGCGGCCACGTCAACGCCTGGCAGATCAGGAATGTCCCGTGGGAGAAGCGACCTCTGAATCTCTCGGGCCGCATCCAACTCTCGATCCATCGCCAACTTTGCCTGCTCCTGCTCATAGAGTCGAGCAGTTTCTAGAACCTGAGCAGACTGGGTTGCGATGATAGCCAACAGACGCTGATCGTCTTCCGTGAAATCCTTTCTATCCTTTTTGTTGAACAACGTCAGAAGGCCGATGAGCCTATTTTTCACAAGAAGCGGGACGCAGAGGAGGGATCTCACTGAGGCAGCCGATGACACTCGGAACATTTTAAAATTCTCATCGTTCAGGACGTCATTCGAGATGAGCGGCTTTTTGTGGATGATCATCCAGCCAACGATATTCTGGTCGATGTGGAATTTCGCTTGATCCCTGCTGCTGTCGGTAGCGCGGATGAGAGTTTTGAATGGCGAGCTCGCCGTCTCTTCAACAAGCGTGATGGCTCCCTGCTC
>JAHEZR010000123.1 GCA_023251005.1 Ignavibacteriota bacterium
GAAATGCCTTCGAGTTTCTGAACATGGGCTATGCTTCGGCGATGGCGTGGGTGTTGTTCATCATCATTATGGGCGCGACTTTACTCATTCTTCGCACCTCTTCGCTCTGGGTGTACTACGAGGTGCGGAGATGAGGATTAATCCAGCAAGCTGCTTTTCCCGGGCGAACCAGTGACGATTGCTTCCAAAATCACAAAGCGTCACCTTTTGCGCACCCTCACTTACACAATCCTCATCGCCTCTTCCGTCGTGATGCTGGTTCCCTTCGCCTGGATGCTTTCCACCTCCTTGATGAACGAAACGGAGATGTTCCGAATACCTCCTGTGTGGCTGCCTTCGCCGCCTCGCTTCGCCAATTACGCTGAGACCTGGAACGCACTCCCGTTCGCGACGTTTTTCAGAAACACGATTGTGTTAACGGTGGGAAGACTTTTGCCGCTTCTTTTCTCATGCTCTCTCGTCGCTTTTGCATTTGCCCGATTGAAATCCCGAAAGAAGAATTTCCTTTTCATCCTCATGCTTTCGACGATGATGTTGCCATACCAGGTGACGATGATTCCTCTCTACATCCTCTTCGCGAAGATTGGATGGGTGAATACATACCTTCCGTTGATTATCCCGTCATTCTTCGGAGTCCCATTCTACATTTTCATGCTACGTCAGTTTTTCATGACCATCCCTCTCGAGTACGACGAATCCGCACGTATCGATGGCGCTTCGAGTTTCCAGATATTCTACAAGATCATCTTGCCTCTCTCGAAACCAGCGCTCGTGGCGATGTCGATTTTCATTTTCATGTGGTCGTGGAATGATTTTTTCACGCCACTCATTTATCTCCACAACACGACACAATACCCCCTGGCACTCGGCTTACAGCTGTTCAGAAGCTACGGCGAATACTCGACACGCTGGGATTACATTATGGCTGGCTCTGTCCTCATGGCGATCCCACCACTCATTGTCTTCTTCTTCGGACAGAAATTCTTCGTACAGGGTGTAACCGTTACTGGCCTGAAGGAGTAGGAGACTTTCCGTGGGGGCACAGCGCGCGATCAACATCTCGGAACTTCTATCGAACCGAGAGCACCCGAAACTCCTCGCTGACAAGGAAGACATCCAGCTTGTCATGATGCGGTTGAAGGAGTATCCCTGGTATAAGCAATTCTATGAGAAGAAAAAAGTGGAAGTGGATAAGTTTCTGCAGCGACCGATCTACATTTCCCCCCTCAAACAAGCGTATGAGTATCCGAACTACGACTGCCTCAAGCACAATGTACAGTTGAAGTATGAAGACGACAGCCCCTTTGAACACCGCTGTCCAGTCGACGGCGAAGTCTTTACCGGAGAAAAGTCCGATGCAGCATGGGCAGGATGGTATCACGGCCTCCTGAGTCGGTACCTCGTCTCCATGGGAACGGTCTATCAAATCTCAGGAGACGAGCGCTATGCTGAGGCTGTGCGAGATGTCCTGGTGCGGTTCGCAAACACGTATGCGAATTACCCGAATGAGAATAACATCCTCGGGCCAGCACGCATCTTTTTCGGGACGCTTGGTGAATCGGTATTCGGAAGCCATGTTGCTCTCGGCTACGATTTGGTTTATGAAAGTCCGTGTTTCTCTCCTCACGATCATGAAAAGATACGTGACCAGTTCCTTTTGCCGTTAGCAGACCTCGCCACCCAATTTGATGAGACCGTTTCCAACCGGCAGTCGTGGTACAACAATGCGGTGGCGGCAATTGGATTCGTCACGAATACCCAAGAACTCCTCCATTGGGCTTTCAATGGCAAGCGCGGATTTCTCTACCAGTTGACCTCCGGTCTACCGAAGAGCGGATTCTGGTATGAGGGCCCCGGCTATCACTTCTTTACCCTCGAGGGGTTTATACTACTCGCTGAGATGGCACGTCATCACGGGCTCGACCTCTATCAACTGGAGATCGCAGGACATTCCATTCGGAAGATGTTTGATGCACCGCTTGAGTTCCTCGCGCCCGATTACACATTCCCCCGCATCAAAGACAGTGGTGGTGGGTCAATATTCAGTCCAGAGAAAATCTCGAAATACGAGGTTGGCTACGCCCGTTATGGTGACGAACGCTACGGACAGCTTCTCAAATATGCCTACGAGCAAAGAGGAATTGACCGTGAACTGGAGTTTTTCTTTGCCTGTAATCCAGAGCTTCCTGAAGTACAGAAGCCTATTTATCCGAGTTTAAGCTGCAACCTCGAAGGTAATGGATGCGCAATTCTCAGAGACAAAGTTGATGGAGACGAGAAGTTTCTCTATCTCGACTACGGAATTGTAGGGGGTGAGCACGGACATCCTGATCGACTCGGAGTGGGATATTATGCCTTTGGACGACACTGGATCCTCGATCCTCTGAATCAGGATTATTTCAAATCAAACCTTCAGACGTGGTTCCGCCAGTCCATTGCACACAACACGGCGGTCTTGAACCAATCGAATCAAGCGTGGGCCAATGGCGATCTCAACTTTTTTGGAGAAACTGCGGGACTGAAAGTAGCATCGGGACAGTCAGATAGACTTTACGGAGGGGCCTCTATCCAACGCACTGTCGCCCTGCTCGGTCCATACTGCATTGATGTTTGTAAAGTGATTGCAGACGATGAGCGTATCATCGATTATCCTATCCACAGCTTTGGGACTCTTCGGATTGACGGGGTGACTTTGCAAAAACAACCCGACGATCTTTTTGGTAAAGCCCCAGGCATCCCCGGGTATGACCAGCTTGCGGAAATCCAGAGCGGTATGAGCGGAGAAAGCTGGACAGCTGATTTCAGGATGGACGACTCAACTGGCATGATGGTTCAAATCCTTGGCGAACCCGGTTCTCAGACTTTTTCAGCGATGACCCCCGGTATACGCGAGGATTATGAGAAACGTCTCCCAATGGTTCTCTGTCGCCGTATCGCCGAAGAGACGTGCTTTGCCTCTCTTCTCGAAGCCTATCGTGGAACGCCAAAAGTGTCGAAGTTCACGAAGTTACAGGGCGATACGTACGAAATCCTGGTCGATGGCAGCTGCCATGTTGTACATCTTGACCCAAAAGAAAATTCCTATTGGTGCATCGAGTACCGAGAGAACCGCATTGTTCGCCTCGACGCTCTTCACGTAAAAAGAATAGCGCTTAATCAAAATACCTTGCTCGAATCCACATTCCCTGTTAAAAAGATCAGCCTCCGTTTTCAAAACGATGACGCGATTTTAGACATCGATGAAAACTTTGTGGCGTTGCGGCTCTACGGATTTGAGATTCAGAGCTTGATGCTGAATAAAAATCGCCAGCCCTTTACAGAAGTTGAAAACTCAATCATTGTTTATCCGCCAGCTAAAGAAGAAGCGAAGTACCTCGGTGAGAAACAAATCGATTTGTTCGTTGGCCTGGAAAACAATCCAAGGATCCCCATTGGGAATCCTTCAACGGAGGAGAGGTCGATCAACATTAGTTTCCAATTGCAACCCAACTGGAGAGATGTGGTTGAGGCTCAGGTTAGTGATTGGGGAGGGATTGTGAACCTACCCGCTCTCCACAAGAATTCTATCTTGCAGAGAGTCCAACCGGAGACCCTCACATTGAGAGATGGATGGCTTGACCAATTTTTGCAAGAAAAGATCGTGGTTCCAGCAGGAGGACATCGCGTACCCGCTCTGAAAGTGAACATACCCGGCGATCTCCAATCCGCAGTTTTTCCTGCGAACCTGTTGATCGGAGAAACGATCCATCCGATTGAGCTCTGTATCAAAGAGCCGCTCTCGGTTAATTTTTTCCTGGCAAATGGAGTTAAGGAGACCTTACGGTGCAAGCTTGTTAATCACACAAACTCATTTCTCAGGGCGGGGCTCAAGATAGTTCCTGACGCGATGTGGAAATGCCAAAAGCGGGAGTGGAATGTTGAGCTACCACCTTGTGGAAAGAAAACTCTGGACATTCCCATCGTCCACGTAAGCTACGTCCATGAGCATCAGAAATCACCGATCGTGATCGAGCTCCGTTGCGGCGATTTTGTTCAACGCTGGAGAAAAGATTACTATGTCGGCTATTGCTTCAAGGCAACGGAACCGCCAGCACTTGATGGAACCTTCGCCAACTGGAATACTACTGCTCCCATTCTCATCGACAGTGAAGAACAAATCGCCCGACTGCTCTTCGGGAATCGACCCTGGCGAGAACCTGCAGATCTTTCAGCCAAGGTCTACGCGATGTACGACGATGACTATCTGTACATTGGAGCAGAGGTGAGGGATGACATCGTCTCGACGGAATTTGATCCGAAAACCCAGATGCCGAGCGATTTTGACTCCATCGAAATCGTTCTCGATACACGCATCAACAGTGAGCAAGGGCAAGACCCGCCTACTCCAGGAGTTTTCCGTCATGTCGCAATGCCAGGCCGTCGAGCGATTC
>JAHEZR010000124.1 GCA_023251005.1 Ignavibacteriota bacterium
ACTAGATACCCTGCCAGCTCTTTCCCACCCGCAATCTGGAGCCATAAGGGGTTAATTTCAATCTTTGGATTGATCGTGTCCAATACAATGGCGCCCGATGCGATGTTTGCGACTTGTTTTTTGAGGTAGAGAAACACCGTTCTCACTTTGTCTACTGTAAGCCGTGTCGTCGAAGGGTAAAATTGGAGGGCTTTGTCTGGGTCAATCTTCGGAAAAGGTGAGTCCGGACCACTTCCTGCCCCCTCCCCAATCAGTTCCTTCAGGAGCTTGTTTAGTTCCTTGATGGCATCGTTGATTCGCTGCCGAGCTTCCTTCGAGAGATTCTCGGAGGCGGATTTGTTATAACGTTCTTCCTCACGTCGATAGATAGGCTCCAGATGCCTGGCGAGTTCTTTAAAAAGCAGTTTGGTGAAATCATGCTTGATATCAAACCCATCTCGACTCGGAGTTAACGGAGAGTCCTTTCCGTTGTTGAGATACCATTCCAAGGATTCCCTGATGTTGGTGATTCGAATAATTCCGAAGACGCCTCTAAGATATGGGGCATCTTCGAACTGCGGGAGCAATGTCAAATCAAGGACCGCATCTTTATCGTCAACAATTAAGAAGCCATTGGCTCTTTGTTCCCGTGCCTCTCGGCCAGGCAGCCCTCCCTTTTCTCGTGAGCGACATACTACGCCTCTAATTTGGAGAGGTTGCACAGAAGCCCCCGGTACAGGATCCGATATAGAAAGTGCAATGTGCTCGATGACGTCTCCAACTGGAAAATCGTAGTCCAAACGATCCTCGAATACCTTTCCGCCTGCTCTATATCGAAACAGCCGTAGACTTACGTTTGGATCAGAATTGATGAGACGAAGCATGTAAAACTGAGAAAGTAGCGGGACAATCGTGCCTTCGTCTGGAATATGACAGTCATCATGAAGCACGAAGCGCACGCAGGACCCATTGGTCCCCGGCTGAAGGTGAAGGTCTCGCAGCTCGGATGCCCTCGGCTTTTCGTCAGAAGAGAGCCTAGCCTCTGGCTTCTTGTCCTTTGACAAATCAAATGACAAATCCACCTTGCTCAGGATGCCGTCCTTGTAAGAATGGAAAATACCTCCTTTGTGCCCCAGAAGCACGTCGCTTACGCCGCGTCCAAAAAGGCTGCGTCCTGGCCTGCCCATGGAGACATCGGACTTGTCACCCGCGAAATTCTTCAAAGCAGCTTTCAATTTCTCAGGCGTCATGCCCTCTGCATGGTCAACTATTTCGCATGTTCTTGGCTGCTGGTCATGACCCTTTGCCGTGTATAGGTGGATGTCAATCTTGCGCTGGATGGATTCATTCTTCAGCTCATCCTTTGATATTGAAAGGTCGAATTGTTGACCCTTGGGAATAAGAAAAGCTTTCTCCACCAAGCCTGATGCGTGCGGAATATCCAGTTTTCGCTTATAGGAAGTGTCTGAGTTCGTCACAGGTTCTGTTACGGTTTTGGCAAAACTCTTAACCACCGCGGTATAGAATTGTCTCGCCCACTCCCGGCTTGCCAGTTCGATCTGAAAGGATTCTGTTTTCATATGAAGCTCCTTGATGGACAAACGAGTGGGCGACCTATCTATTTAGATACTTGCCAAAACGTTCTTTAATCTCAGCCAAAAACGTCAGCGTCTTTTCATCTTTCAGTTCTTTTGCTGCTTCCTCCAGTTCCTTCATTTTGCGCCTTTTTTCAGCAGACGGAGTGTGATCGTAAACCTCCAATAAGCCGATTAAGTCAATGGCCTCAGCCTCATGAAAACGTGAGGTCTCATAAAGCTTATAAATGTGAGAATTCTGAATCTTGGCGATGATGTTCTCCGGTATAACACTACGAGGTTTGGCCTTTCCCCGCTCAGCCCGTTCGTTCAAGGAAGTCGGTACGCTCGCCCGGACTTGGCCTTCAAAAATTGGCGGACCAAGTTGCTTCACAAGAACGGCAGCTTCTTCAAGCCCTCTTTGATTCAGAAATACGCCCTTGCTGGAAACGGATGTCGCAAGATTCCTGTACTTGGGGCGCATCTGCAATACCGACCGACCGATGCGCTTCAAATCGGGGAATTCAGGCCATCCAACCAAACAGAACTTGCTTGGGAACATTCTGTGGCAGGCTACGCCAAGGTTTTCTTCGTTTGTCGTAATTTTCCATTCCTGCAGCCAAAAAACACAGTATGCGGTTAACGAAGTGAGGGCATAGGATGCGTAGGCATTGGTGTCAAACGCACGAATCTTGAGGAGGTCCCGCTTGCTCTGAACTTCAGGAGGATTTGTCATTCATTTGGCTCCTAAGCAGATACCAACATTGTTGTCGTACGGGCTCTCACTCTTCCACTATTTGCTCATCAACTAACTCAGATTGAATTCCTTCTTTCTTGGGAAACCAAGTTCGCACTATGGTCTGCGAAACCTGTATGTTAGATGCGATAAGTGGAGTCGCGTTACCGTTTTTGGGTGAGTGTGCGGATAGTGTTTCAAGCCATCGAAGTAGTGTTGTTCGACCATGGAATTTGTAAGTGCGACCATTTCGATATATCCACAGCTGCTGGTCCTCGGATAAACCGAATCGGGGTTCCAGTTGTTCAATTTCCCGGATCGTCAAGAAGCTCACATCTGCCGCGATGCCGAACTTGCTTAATGGTCGAACCGTGATGAGATGATCAAGGGCTCTCGTAAGGGTGGTTCGATTGCTCACGCTATCAACAATCAGAAATACCCGCAGTGACGTCAAATGGTGTACTTTGGTTTGATCTATTGGAAATGCTGGAACAGAAGGAGAGATTGCTAATATGCCCCGTACAATAGGGGACGCGGAGCCCATTTGCTTCCGAAGCCGCTTGAATAAGGCTAGGGGGTATTTTGTAATTCTCAATCTGAGGATTTGTTGTTGGAGTGCCTTTCGCCTTCCTTCGAGGGTCCGACGCGCATGCGATCGCGAGTTCCATTCGGACGAAACATAAGTCCTCACCTTTGAACGATACATAGATATGAAGGTGCTGTTTACCTCAAAACCTAAATAACCTCTTCCCATCTGCTCAGCTAGAGCAAGTACAATTCCCGAGCCTGCAAATGGGTCGAATACCACCTGATCTGTCGATGCATCGGTGGTGAGGAGTAACACCTTCTCAACAAGGCTAAGAGGGAATGGACAGGCGTGTCTTAGCCCATTTGTGCTCCAGCAACCCTGGACGGGTATTGGAACTGACCATATATTGGATGGGACTTTGCCACTTGGATTATATCTCTCTGGATATCGAACCCACCATTCTTTGAGGTCGATTTCCTTAAGGCGATCAATTTCATATTTGAACTTCTTGTTTTTCGAAAATGCAAGTAGGTACTCAAACTGGTTTCGCAATCGCCCCGTACCAGACCAAGGAAGAGTTTTCCCTTTGTCCCAAATGATCACATCCTGCAGGATCCATCCAGATTCCTCCTCGAGAACACTTGAGAATTCGAAAGGCAGAAGTTTCGCCCGACCTGCGATTTTGAAGGTGTCGAGGACAACCCAAAGTGAGCCTGTATCTCGAGTTGCACGATACACATGAGTAAAGATGCTCGCCAAGTCTCGCATATAATCTTGATAGCTTTGGCCTCGCCCTATTTGGTTCCGGGCTCCATAGTCCTTTAGTGACCAGTAGGGAGGGGAAGTAAGTGTTACAGTAATGCTGCGATCGGCCAAGCGGGGGGCAAGTTGGCGCGCATCACCGAGATATACTCTGTTCGGAGCAAGAGTGTGTGTTGCGGAACTCAATTTTGTAGCCATATTACTTTGATCTCACTGTCAACAGCTCGAAATTCTGGATCTCCGGTATAGATTTCCGCCTTCTGTTGTCTGGCAAGAGCTGCGGCGAAACAATCGGCTAAAGACATCTTCTTTATTGCCTTGATCTCGCCAGCCATCTCAGCGAGCTCTTGGTCAACCGGAACGACTTCGATCGGAAGGCCAAGTAACTTAGCCCTCGCTTCTCTCCACTGGGCGGCCCCCACTTTACGCTCGATCATGTAGCGGACTTCGGCCCAGTTTGGAGCAGCGATTAAGAGAGTCTTGTCGGATTCTGCCGCTTTCTCAAAAAGGGAAACCACTTTCTCGTGGCCGGATTCCTGAAAGAGAAACGCGAGGACGGCGTAGCTATCAAGCACTGAGCTTTTCAAGCCTGGCCTCCTCTCGTTCCTTGTCTTTCTTTCTGTCGGCTAACAATTCCTGCGTTACCGAGGTTGGGCTCTTGAGCATGCCACATACGCTGCGGATGTATTCCTTCGTGACAGGCTGAAAGAGGATTTCCCCTTCACGCTCCACAAAATACACTTTTGTGCCG
>JAHEZR010000125.1 GCA_023251005.1 Ignavibacteriota bacterium
CGCATCTGCAGAAGGCTACTGGCTCTCGAAGATCAGGCAAGTGTAGTTCAGCGGACGACTTCTTCTCTCTCCCTCTTCTCGCGCGGTGGCTCGAGAAGGACTTTGCGGCTCAAGTTGAAACGGCCTTCCTCATCAATTTTGATTAGACGGACTTCGAGGACGTCGCCAACTTTCAATACGTCAGAGACTTTGTTGATTCTTCGCGTGTCGATTTGCGAGATATGAAGAAGCCCTTCTTTGCCTGGCAGGAACTCGACGAAGGCACCGAAATCCATGATCTTCCGGACAGTTGCTTTATACACCTTCCCAACCTCGGGCACTTCAACAATTCTCTCGATCATCTCGCGCGCCTTTTCTGCAGCCTCTTTCTTCACAGAAGCGATGATAACTGTTCCATCTTCCTCGATATTCACTTCTGCACCACTCTCCTTCACGATGTGGCGAATGGTCTTGCCACCCGGCCCGATGAGAGCGCCGATCATATCAACAGGGATTTTCAGTGACGTCAGTCTTGGAGCATAATCTGATATGTCCTTTCGCGGCTCAGAGATTGCTTCCTTCATGACGTCTAGAATTTTTAGGCGCCCGTCACGTGCCTGCTGAAGTGCTCGCTCAAGGATCTCAAACGAGATTCCTTTGATTTTGATGTCCATCTGGAATGCCGTTATCCCATCTCGTGTGCCTGCTACTTTGAAGTCCATATCTCCAAGATGGTCTTCGTTACCTAAGATGTCGCTGATGACCGCAACTCGGTCACCCTCTTTCACAAGCCCCATTGCAATGCCTGCAACCGGTTTCGCGATTGGGACTCCCCCATCCATGAGCGCGAGCGTTCCGGCACAGACTGTCGCCATCGACGAAGATCCATTCGATTCGAGGATGTCGGAGACAATGCGAATGGTATAAGGAAAGTCTTTTTCGGAAGGAATCACATTCTTCAAAGCACGCTCAGCAAGATTGCCATGACCGACTTCGCGCCGGCCGGGTCCACCAATTCTTCTGACTTCTCCGACGCTGAACGGCGGAAAATTGTAGTGGAGCATGAACCGTTTGGTCGACTCCGGAAAGAGTCCCTCAATGAGCTGCTCATCAGGCTTCGTGCCGAGTGTCACCGTCGTGAGGCTCTGAGTCTCACCGCGAGTGAAGAGAGAGGAGCCGTGTGTTCTCGGCAGCAATCCCACTTCGCACGTGATTGGTCGGATGCCCGACAGATCGCGTCCGTCGAGGCGGCGGTCCTCTTCGAGAATCATGAGCCTCATGTCCTCTCGCTCAATTTCATGGAGGATCTCAGAAATCTGACTCTGCTTCTCAGGATATTTCTCTGCGAGAGCTTGTTGAACTTCCGTTTCAATAGTCCCGCGTTGCTTGCTGCGCTCGTCCTTTCCGAGAACCGTTCTATTCAACTGCCTGATCTTCTCGACGGCGAGCGATTCGACGTCTGCCAAAAGAGATTCTTCAAACACCGGAGCCTCGATCTGTCTGTTTGGCTTTGCAACCTCCCGCGCGAGATCATGCTGAGCCGCCACCAATTTCTTGATCGCGTCATGTGCCACCTTCATCGCCTCGAGCATTTCATTTTCCGAGATCTCTCTTGCCTCACCCTCAACCATGACGATAGAATCGTCCGTTCCCGCCACCACAACATCCACGTCGCTCTTGTCGAGCTGACTGTAGGTCGGATTAATAACGTACCGACCGTCGATCCTCCCAATCCTGACCTCAGCAATTGGACCGTCAAACGGGACATCCGAAATCATGAGGGCTGCTGAGGCGGCAACTGCACCTAACACGTCGCCGTCATGCTCCTGATCGGAGGAAAAAACCGTCACTATGACTTGAGTCTCGTAGCGATAATTTTTTGGGAAGAGCGGTCGGACCGGTCGGTCGATGAGACGTGATGAAAGCATTTCCTTTTCCGTTGGACGTCCCTCCCTCTTGAAGAACCCGCCGGGAATTTTTCCCGCGGCAGAAATCTTCTCTCGATATTCTACCTGAAGCGGAACAAAGTCTTGACCTTCGATGGGTTCTTTCGCCGAAACAACTGCTGCGAGGACCATTGTATCGGCATAGCGGACCATTACCGCACCATCCGCTTGTTTTGCCATCTTCCCGGTTTCCAGTGACAGCACTCTTCCATCCAACTCAACTTCTTTTCTGTGTATCATCCTGCTTTATCCTCTCGTCTTATTATTTTCGAATGTCAAGATCGGCGATGATCTTGCGATAACGCTCGATGTTCTGCTTCGCAAGGTACTCAAGCAACCTCCGGCGTTTTCCTACCATTTTTAACAAACCCACACGCGAATGATGGTCCTTGATGTGACGTTCAAAATGGGAAGCAAGCTCATTAATTCTTCCGGTCAACAGGGCAACTTGAGCTTCCGGTGAGCCCGTGTCATTCGTGGTCTTCCCGTACTTCTTAATGATTTCCAGCTTCTGTTCTTTTGTAAGTGGCATAAGGAACGCCTCATCTACACGAGATTGTGAATGAATTGTTCTTTTAACTTCAAACACTCTTCTTTGTCCTGCTCCATCCTCTGGACAAGTTCTTCCGCTGAAGCGAACCGTACTTCATCACGAATCCGGTCGAGAAACTTCACCTGAAGCTTGATACCATAAATGGATTCAGAAAAATCAAAGAGATTGACTTCGATCGTACGGCGATGATCTGTCTCGAAGGTTGGTCGTACCCCGATGTTCATCATGCCGTAGTACATTTCATTTTCCATGAAGACTCGAACAAAGTACACACCATGCTTAGGAATCAACTTCTTCGATGAAGCGGGATTAATGTTTGCCGTCGGGAAGCCAAGCGCTGCACCTCGGCCGTCTCCTTTAACCACGAAACCTTCCATCGAATATTCCCGTCCTAAGAACCTCGATGCGCGTCGCACGTCTCCCTCCCGGATAAGCTGTCGTATCCTCGTACTGTTCACGGCATCGCCTTCGAGGATAAACGGGGGCAGAATGGTAACCGAGAAACCAGATTCTTTCCCAATTCTCTTTAACTCTTCGACTCCACCTTCGCGATCTCGACCAAACATGTGGTCATAACCACCAACTTCTTCGCTAATCCCAATCCCCTTCACGAGATACTTCTCATAAAACTGGCGCGGCGTCTGTCGAGAGAATTCATACGTAAATTCAATTATGAAAAGAAAATCAAGCCCGATTTCCTCCAAAATTTCAATACGCTCGTCAATCGTAGTGAGGATCTCCACGCTACGATTCTCTTTACCGACGACTTCTTTCGGATGAGGATCAAACGTTAAGCAGACGCTTCCGGCATTCTTCCCTCTCGCGCGTCGCACAACCTCTCGGAGGATTTCCTGGTGGCCGAGGTGAACCCCATCGAACGTGCCAACGGTGACGACAGAGTTTTTATCGTTCTGAACTTCACCGAGTGATCGAATCACTTTCATCGTCGGTCTCTTCTCAACTTCCTCGCACCAATTTCTCAAACTCCTCAATTCGGAGTGCATCCTGTAAACGAAACTCACCGACTCTTGTTCTCACAAGGGCCTTCAAATAGGCACCACATCCAAGACGCTGACCGAAGTCATCGACGAGGGACCGCACATAGGTCCCTTTGGACGAGACAAGCCTAAACCCAACCTCAGGAAGTCGGATCTCTAGTGGCTCAAATCGAGAGATTGTGACATGTCTTACCGGAGGGCTGACGCTCTTCCCTCTCCGTGCGTATTTGTATAAGCGCTTTCCTTTGACCTTCACAGCAGAATATATCGGCGGAAATTGCTCGATCTCTCCTACGAATTCTGGAAAAAGGTCTCTCACTTTTTTTTCTGTGATCCCATCAAGGTCTCGGCGGTCAACGATCTCGCTTTCGGTGTCGAAACTTTTCGTTCGAGCTCCGAGCTCCATCACTCCCTCATATTCTTTCTCGAAGCCCTTCAGGTTTTCGATCTCCTTCGTCTTCCGGCCAGTGCAAACGACGAGTAATCCTGACGCCATCGGGTCGAGAGTCCCTGCATGCCCTATCTTCTTAATCCTGAGAAGTGTACGTAGTTTCTTAACAACATCGAAGGAGGACCATCCCTTGGGCTTGTCGACAAGAAAAAGTTCTCCCGCTTCGAAATCGAACTCCCTTGTCATCGTCCGTGTCGTTGGACATTGTAGGAATTATCGTTCGTTGTGAATCCGCTTAATGAGATTATTGATCGTCTCGACACGATCGAGCGTATCATCGAGGAAGAAGTGAAGTTCCGGGGTGAATTTCAGGCGAATCCGGGACCCCATGAGCGATCGAATTCCCTTCTTGTTCCCTTCCAGCATTTTAAGCGTGTGGTCCTTCACTTCCTGAGAGCCA
>JAHEZR010000126.1 GCA_023251005.1 Ignavibacteriota bacterium
AGCGATTATACAAAAATCCCCCGATGAAGTCAAGCCGAAAAACTACGAGCAGTAACTTTCTGAAAAGGTCGGCAACACAACTCCACCAGTTCGCTCAGCGAAGGCTTGTTTCTTGTTCCCACGGTCACCCAGTCTCTCGGGGCTGTACAAAAAGAAGAAGATCGGTCAGCCTGAGCGCAGTGAGCGTTTTGTGCGAACGAAGTCGAAGGCGATTCTGCGCCAAGTTTTGCACTTCGACTTCGTCCCGATGAGTCCTTCAGCTCGCGAAGTTTATACCGAGCACAGCCGAGGTACTCGCTCAGGACATCGGGACTGCGCTCAGTGTGACCGGACTTTTTCGACAGCCTCGCATAAACCAGGATGGTGCCAGTCTTGGATTCCATTTGTATTTCTCCAAGAAATCTTCTATCATTAGATCAACTTAGACTGGCAGTTAGCACCCAAGTTGCCGAAACGCACCGACCTCAAATCCATCCTCATCATTGGCAGCGGTCCGATTGTCATCGGACAAGCCTGCGAATTTGATTACTCCGGAACCCAAGCTTGCAAGGTGCTGAAGGAAGAAGGCTACCGCGTCATCCTCATCAACAGCAATCCTGCAACGATCATGACCGATCCAGAACTTGCGGACGCGACTTACATTGAGCCGATTCTCCCGCAGGTTGTCGAGCGCATTATAGCACGCGAGAAGCCGGATGCCTTGCTGCCAACGATGGGCGGCCAGACGAGCTTGAATGTCGCGGTAGCACTCGCCGAGGCAGGTGTTCTTGATCGATACAATGTTGAGTTGATCGGAGCAAAAATTGATGCGATCAAGAAAGCTGAAGATCGGGATCTTTTTCAAAAAACCATGAGGGCGGCGGGACTCGAGACGCCGCGAGGAGGATTGGTCGAGAATTTCGACCAAGCGATGGCAATTCTCACAGAGATTGGATTGCCCGTAGTTATCAGGCCATCTTTTACACTCGGCGGCACCGGAGGAAGTACCGCATACAATGTTGAAGAGTTCCGGCGACTTGTTGAACATGGATTGACGACAAGTCCCGTCCATGGGGTTCTCATAGAAGAATCGCTCATCGGCTGGAAAGAATATGAGCTTGAGGTGATGCGCGATTTGAAAGACAACGTTGTCGTCATCTGCTCGATTGAGAATTTTGATCCGATGGGAATTCACACGGGAGATTCAATTACAGTTGCACCTGCGCAAACATTAACCGACAAAGAGTATCAGTTTATGCGGGATGCGGCGAGAAAGATTATTCGTGCCATCGGTGTAGAGACTGGCGGCTCGAATATTCAGTTTGCCGTCCATCCGGAGAATGGGCGAATGCTTGTGATCGAGATGAATCCAAGGGTCTCACGGAGTTCAGCCTTGGCTTCGAAGGCCACCGGTTTTCCGATCGCGAAGATCGCTGCAAAGCTTGCTGTTGGTTACACACTCGATGAGATCCCCAATGACATCACCAAGCAAACACCCGCATCGTTCGAGCCGACGATTGATTACTGTGTCGTGAAGATACCACGGTGGGACTTCGAAAAGTTCAAGGGTGTCGATGATACACTCGGGGTGCAAATGAAATCTGTTGGCGAGGCGATGGCCTTTGGTCGAACCTTCAAGGAAGCGCTCCAGAAGGCGTTACGTTCCCTTGAGCAAGACCGGTATGGACTTGGCGTTGATGGAAAGGACCTCTTTGACATCGACAAGCTTGACGACGTCGAAAAAGAAGAATGGAGGAAAAAAATTAGAGATAAACTTCAGACTCCCAAGGCAGATAACATATTCTATCTTCGTCACGCTCTCCAACTGGGGTATTCTCTCGACGAACTTCATGAGATGACGAAAATTGATCGTTGGTTCCTCTACAACATCAAGCAAATCGTGGATCTTGAGGAGGGGTTAAAGCAATATGTATCGGCGTAAACTCTTTGGTATACTGATTACGGTGGTCATTTTGACGCCTTGTACAACAGCACAAACGATACCTTCAGATCGAGAAGGACTCGAGAAGGGTGAAGGCCTCGGGATGGCTTCGTATGCCGAAATGAATGGTTATCCAGGTCCGAAGCATGTCTTAGAACTCAAGGATAGCTTACGCCTATCACCGGATCAGATTGCAACTGTCCAGAATCTTTTCAACGAGATGAGGCAGGAAGCTTTAACGCTGGGAAAAGTAATAATAGCGGCAGAAGAAGACTTGAATGTTGCTTTTCGCGCTGGTGGCTTGTCTGAGGATTCTCTATTCGTGAAAGCGGATCAGATTGCTCGACTGCGTGGGAAGCTTCGGGCCGTTCATCTTCGCGCTCATCTCCGGACAAAAGGAATTCTTGCTCACGGTCAGATAAGTGAGTACATGAGACTTCGCGGATACTCAAAGCATGCGCATCATTAGATCAAAAAAAGCTTTTCGACAGATTCCCCGAGAAGTCTTGCTCAAAGCGAAGCAATACGGTTTCTCAGATCGCCAGTTAGCCTATTTGTGGAAAACTGATGAGCTCACGATTCGTCGGCTGCGCAAAGAACTCGATGTTCTTCCAGTATTCAAGACCGTTGATACTTGTGCAGCGGAGTTTGAGGCACATACACCCTATCACTATTCGACCTATGAGACTGAGACCGAAGTGCAATCGCGTCAGGTGAAAAAGGTAATCATACTTGGAGGAGGACCGAATCGGATTGGTCAAGGGATTGAATTCGACTATTGTTGCGTACACGGGGTCTTCGCCCTCCGAGAGGAAGGCTACGAAACGATCATGATCAACTGCAACCCTGAGACAGTTTCCACGGATTACGATACGACGGACAAACTGTATTTTGAGCCCCTCACTCTTGAGGACGTGTTGAATATTTGTGACGTTGAGCAACCTGACGGCGTGATCGTGAGTTTTGGCGGACAGACGCCCCTGAAGATTGCAAAATCCCTCGAGGCGAATGGCGTGAAGATTCTCGGAACGAGCCCCGAGAGCATCGATATCGCCGAGGACCGCGAGCGCTTTGGCGCGCTATTGAAGAAGCTAAAGATCCCTCATCCAAAGTATGGCGCGGCATACTCAGTGAGCAACGCAGTCCTTGTCGCAGAGCAGATCGGATATCCGGTTCTAATCAGGCCTTCGTATGTCTTGGGTGGCCGGGCAATGGAAATCTGCTACAACAGCACTTCCGTCCGCGAGTATATGAAGAAGGCAGTTGAAATTTCCCCTGAACATCCGGTGCTGATCGATCGATTTCTAGAGGACGCCTTTGAGTTTGATGTTGACGCGGTGTGCGATGGCAGGGAAGTTCTAATTGGTGGTATCATGGAGCATATCGAAGAGGCGGGCATTCACTCTGGTGACAGCGCCTGCGTGATTCCACCCTATATGATTACGGAAAAGAATTTCAATGATCTGATAGAGTACACTAAACGCCTCGCCTTCGCTCTCCAGGTAGTCGGTCTGATTAACGTGCAGTACGCGATGAAGGATAGCGTCGTCTACGTTCTTGAAGTCAACCCCCGTGCGTCGCGCACGGTACCGTTTGTGAGCAAAGCGACAGGGATCCCGCTCGCAAAAGTGGCTGCCAGAGTTATGGTAGGACGCACTCTTCGAGAGCTCGGTGTTGCTGATTTTGATTTCCGCTCTATTCAGCACATTTCAATGAAGGAGGCAGTATTCCCGTTCTCGAAATTCCCCCGAGTTCCAATCTTCTTAGGACCCGAGATGCGATCGACGGGTGAAGTCATGGGAATTGCTTCGACGTTTGGTGGCGCGATCGCGAAATCGCAGATGGGTGCTGGAAATATTCTACCGATGTCCGGGACTGTTTTTGTGAGTGTTAATAATAGCGACAAAAACGAAATCACTTTAGGGATTGTTAAGGATTTCATCCGATTAGGATTCCGGATTATCGCGACAGAGGGAACGTCAAAATTCCTGAGCAAGAATGAAGTTCCAAACAGAATGGTATTCAAGGTCAACCAGGGCCGACCAAACATTGTTGATCATATCAAGAACGGGGAAGTTCAATTCATCATCAACACTCCCCTCGGTGAGAAATCCCGTTACGATGAATACGCGATCGGCTGGGCAGCGATCGAGCACCGAGTTGCCTACGTAACAACCCTCTCAGCGGCATCTACAGCAGTGAAAGGAATCGAGCGAATCCAGATTGAAGATCTCGACGTGAAGAGCCTTCAGGAGTACCATTCTACAGTTTAAATTCCTTCCAAGATCCATTCTTCTCAAATTTGCCTTCCCCGTTTCCCACTGGTTGAGCGACATCTGATGGTGTAACCGGATGGGCAAAAGCTGGGTCTAATTGCTCAAAGTTGCTTAGAAGTGCCAG
>JAHEZR010000021.1 GCA_023251005.1 Ignavibacteriota bacterium
GTACTCGTCAGTCTGTTCCTCTCTTCTTCATTGTAATCCTTAGAGTTAGCGGGGTTTTTGAAAGCAAAGTGCAATTGACTTTCGGTACCTCGTTTCGTAAATTACATCGAGTTGTAACTCTTTCCATTTGAAAGAATGTTTAGCGACGGGCCGATTAACGGAGTCCTGGTAAAAGACCTGAAGATTTACACCGACCAGCGCGGTTGGTTGGCCGAGTTGTTTCGCCTTGATGAGCTTGAGTCTGAGTTTGCTCCTCAAATGGCCTACATCTCAATGACAAATGTTGGAGTCGCAAGAGGTCCGCACGAGCACAGAGATCAAGCCGATTTATTTTGTTTCCTTGGGCCGTCGACTTTCCGCATCTATCTCTGGGACAACCGGAGTTCATCAGGCACATTTCGGAAAAAAATGGTCACCGAAGCTGGCGAAAGCGCACCGAAGTCACTTCTCGTCCCGGCTGGCGTTGTTCACGCTTACAAGAATGTTGGAAGGGTACCAGGAATGGTTGTCAATTGTCCGAACCGTCTCTTCGCTGGGCGCGAGAGGAGAGAAGCAGTAGATGAGATCCGCCACGAGGCAGATGTGAATTCGATATTTCAATTGGATTAACTAACGCCTATCTCGGAATGGAGAGTATCCTCGTCACGGGTGGCGCAGGGTTTAGTGGCAGTAACTTCATCTATTACATGCGCGAGACCCACCCGTCGTACGTCATTGTAACTCTCGATAAGCTCACGTATGCGGGAAACCTTGAAAATCTCGAGGGGATTCAGGAGGGTGACACCTACTACTTCGTTAAGGGCGACATCGCTGATCGAGAGTTGGTAGAATCCATCATCAGAGAGCATCACATCGATGCAATTATCAACTTTGCGGCTGAATCGCACGTCGATCGAAGCATCCTTGGCTCGGCGGAGTTCATTCAAACAAACCTTGTCGGAGCGCATGTTCTTCTCGAAGTCGCCAGAACGCTCTCAGTAAAACGATTCCTTCAGGTTTCCACGGACGAAGTCTACGGCTCGGCTCCCCTGTCCATCAAGTTTGATGAAGAAACTCTGCTCCGCCCCAGCAGTCCATACGCAGCGAGCAAGGCGGCAGCGGACATGCTAGCGCTCTCTTACCAGCATACGTTCGGCACGCCGGTTGTTATCACCCGATGCTCGAACAACTATGGGCCGTACCAGTTTCCGGAAAAGCTCATCCCTCTGATGATCTCAAACGCCTTGAATAATGTTCCGTTACCGATTTACGGTGATGGGCTTCAGGTGAGAGATTGGATTCACGTCCGTGATCACTGTGCTGCACTAGATATCGTTCTCCATTCAGGTACGCCTGGCCAGGTCTACAATATCAGCGCTGAAGAAGAGAAGCAGAATCTCAATGTTGTGAACCTCATCTTGAAGAAGTTGAAGAAGCCCAAGAGTCTCATATCCTTCGTGAAAGACCGCCCCGGCCATGATCGTCGATATGCAATTTCCGCTGAAAAGATCAGGCGAGAGTTGGGCTGGAGGCCGGGGATCAGCTTTGAGGAAGGAATGGAGAGCACAATCGAGTGGTACGTGAAAAATAAATCATGGTGGGAGAAGATCCGCAGCGGTGAGTACCGGAAATACTACCGGAAAATGTACGAGGAAAGGTAAAGCCACTCGGTGTCCTTGAGAGAGAAAATAGAAAACAAGTCGGCGACCGTAGGTGTCGTTGGACTTGGGTATGTAGGGTTGCCGCTTGCCGTTGAGTATGCAGCGAAAGGATTTAAAACCGTCGGAATCGATGTCGATAAGAAAAAAGTTGATGCTGTAAATGCTGGTGAAAGCTACATCGGAGATGTCTCCTCTTCACAGCTTTCCCAACTCGCAAGAGTGGGGCGTCTGAGCGCGCGAGCTGACTTCGGTTGTATCTCAAGTTTGGATGTTATTCTAATTTGTGTCCCAACACCGTTTACAAAGAGTAAGGAGCCTGACATCTCTTACATTCTCTCGGCGGCAGAGAGAATTAGCAGTGGTTTGAGAAATGGACAGCTCGTTATCCTTAAGAGTACGACCTATCCCAATACAACAGAAGGATACGTTTTGCCCATCCTTCAGAAAAAGGGTTTGAAGGTCGGCAAAGACTTCTACTTAGCCTTTTCGCCTGAGCGTATCGATCCCGGAAATAAGAGATTCACAGCACTAAACACCCCGGTTGTCGTTGGAGGTGTGACGAAAGAATGCACCGAACTTGCATCTCTGGTAGCTGAGCAAGTGGCTTTGAAAGCAATACCCGTGTCGAACCCAAAAGTTGCTGAAATGGAGAAATTGCTCGAGAATATTTTCCGGAGCGTGAACATAGCACTCGTGAACGAGCTCGCTCAGCTTTGTGATCGGATGGGAGGAGTTGATGTCTGGGAGGTGATTGATGCTGCGGCAACTAAGCCCTTTGGTTACATGCCCTTCTATCCTGGGCCAGGGATCGGTGGACATTGCATCCTCGTTGATCCCTACTACCTCTCCTGGATAGCGCGACAGTACGATTTTCAAACGAATTTCATCACACTTGCTGCAGAGACAAATGAGAACATGCCGTTCTACGTGAAGAACATGGTTCTTCGCGAAATCAGTATGCTGCCGGTGAGTTTAAAACGAGCGAAGATTTTCATTCTTGGTGTTGCTTTCAAACGAGACGTTGATGATATCCGACATTCCCCCGCGCTGAAACTGATGGAGCTCCTGCTCCTCGATGGTGCAAATGGCGTTTCGTACAATGACCCTCACGTTCCATCG
Organism: Ignavibacteriota bacterium; assembly: GCA_023251005.1. The sequence goes on from JAHEZR010000021.1 coordinate 2,760, forward strand.
GTAGAAGTTGATTCGCGGCGGTTCGAATCCACTCCAGTAACAAAAGAGTCTCTCTCTGCTGCCGATTGTGTTATCATCACGACAGACCACAGCGCTTACGATTATGACTTTATTGTTCGACATGCTAAGCTTATTGTTGACACCCGAAGCGCAACGAAAGGTCTGCGTGGTGGTACGGCCAAGGTGGTGAGACTGGGAGATGGCGTTTAGGGCATCCCTACAAAATCGAATTCGATAGGGAAGAAAATTTTTGAGGAAAGTCATCACCGCGGTTGGGGCTCGTCCAAATTTCATGAAGGCTGCCCCACTCTATCGCGAGTTCAAGAAACATCCCGACATAAATCATAGGATCGTCCACACGGGACAGCATTACGACGACAATATGTCGAAGGTTTTTTTCACTGACCTCGAGCTTCCACTGCCCGATATCGACCTTGGCGTTGGGTCGGGCTCTCATGCCGAGCAGACGGGGAGAATCATGATCGAGTTCGAAAAGGTGGTTGCTGCTGAGAAACCAGATCTAGTGATTGTGGTCGGTGATGTGAACTCCACGATTGCTTGCAGCTTGGTCTGTGCAAAGTCCCTTATTCCGGTAGCACACGTAGAAGCGGGTCTGAGGAGTTTTGACCGTACGATGCCTGAAGAGCACAACCGAAAGCTGACCGATGCACTCTCCGATTTTCTTTTTGTCACTGAACCTGCTGGTGTGAAGAATCTCCTCCGCGAGGGTACCGAGCAGGAAAAGATTTTTCTCGTTGGAGACGTCATGATCGACTCTCTCATTCACTATCGAGAATGGGCGAAGTCCTCCTCTATTTTGCAAGCGTTGTGCCTCACGCCGAGGAAGTTCACGGTTGTCACCCTCCATCGTCCTGGCAACGTTGATGTAAAAGAGAATTTGGAAAAGATTTTCGATGTGTTTGAGGCTATCGCAACTAACAGTGTCATAGTTTTCCCTACTCATCCGCGTACGCGGAAAATGCTTGCGCAGTTTAACCTCGACAAACGTGCTGCAAGGATCAAGAATTTGATCCTGCTGGAGCCAGTTGGTTATCTTGATTTTCTGTGCCTGATGGATCATGCGGCTCTCGTGCTTACAGACTCCGGTGGAGTTCAAGAGGAAACCACCTACTTAGGCGTTCCCTGCCTGACGTTGCGGAGCAACACAGAACGGCCCATCACGGTCGAAGAGGGCACGAATGAGCTCGTCGGATTGGATGTGGACAAGATCATCAGAAGAAGTTTTGAGGTGTTTGATGGAAAAGGAAAACAGGGACGCATACCCGAACTCTGGGATGGCAGAGCTGCGGAGCGCATCGTCACCATCCTGAAAGAGCACCTGAACTAAAGAGAGGAGTGCGTGAAGTGATAAGGAATCGTAGATCACTACTTATTACAACACTTTTCATTTGCCTTGTTTTCTTCGCACCATTTCTCATCGCGCAACAGTATGAGCAGTATCAAGCGCGGAAGGAGGCAGAGCGGGTTAGACCAAACCGCTTTCTCTATGAGGAATCAAGTGAGGGAAGAGCTGAAGGGAGAGATTTTCTTCAAAGGTATTACCAGAGTCTTCTCCTCGAAAGGGGCAGAGCAGGTTCAGGTCGCGCAACAGGCGTCGAAGACGACGCGCTCTTGAAACAAATGAAGCCTGGTCTGGCACTCGAGGGAGCTGTTGATCCTGAGGAGTACATTGTTGGACCACTTGACGGTATGAGTGTCAATGTTTGGTCGGAAATCCCCTTGAGTTTTAACACTTTCGTGACCCCAGAGGGGACACTTATCATCCCAACAGTTGGCGAAATAGCGGTTGCTGGGCACTCGCTGAAAGAAGTGAAGGATATTGTTGTAAGAGAAGCACGAAAAAAATACGCGAAAGATGAAGTGAGTGCCACACTTATATCGCCGCGTTCTTTTGTAGTTAAAGTTGCTGGTGTTGTGAATCGTCCAGGCGCTTATGTCGTGAATTCAGTTGATAGAGTCGATAGAGCAATTTATCTTGCAAACATCGTTTCCCTTTATCGCGTCGAGCAACCGAATCCCCTGAAAAGCAATGAGAAAGAAAAAACCTCAACTTATTTTCCTCCCGCAGAACTTGAGAATGAACGCCAACCTTCACTACGTAATATCAAGCTCTTCCGAGCGAACGGCGATTGCGTTGAAGTGGATCTCATCCGTTATTTCGCGACGGGTGATGCAACTTATAATCCGTACCTCCTTGATGGCGATATGGTTGTTGTGCCGAGCCTGAATCTTTCCGCAAACGCTGTAAGTATCCAGGGCGCAGTTCATCTCCCTGGTCGCTTTGAATACCATTCTGGGGATAGCCTGAGTATCATGTTCAAGATCGCAAACGGTCCTCAGGCCATTGCCGACCTAGGGAACACAGAACTGGTGAGATTTAAGCCGGATGGAAGGTCTTTTGAGAGGACAATAATCGATGCGCGAGAGGTATTGGACGGTAGGAAAGACATTGCTTTGCGGCCTAACGATCGGGTGTTCGTTCGATGGCTACGTTATGTGCGTGAAGAATTTAATGTTACTGTTGCCGGCGAGGTACGGCAACCTGGGAAGTACGCCATTACACGAGACAGCACCAAGCTCAGCGAGATCATTGAGCAGGCTGGCGGGTTTACACCTGAGGCTGCGATAGCAGAGTGTAAGATTATTCGGAGATCTAATTCCGATGACCCGTTTGCAAACAATCCAGATTATGAGCGTTTGACCGAGATGCGCCTAAGCGGGATGGATCGGGAAGAGCGGGATTATTTCAACTATGAGGCGGCAATAAAACGGGGTCTTGTTTCTGTCGATTTCAGGAGGTTGTTCCTCGAGGGAGTAAGATCTGCGGACGTCACCCTCCGCGATGGTGATTTCATCATCGTACCTGCGAGGAACAATACGGTATACGTTTTTGGTCAGGTAGCATATCCAGGTCATTTGACCTTCGTTCCGGGGTCACACTACGAATACTACATCGAGAAGGCAGGAGGATACTCAGGAGCCGCTGACAAAGGCAAGGTATCCATAATCAAAGCCGGCACGAAAAAATGGGTGACTCCCGAGAACGAGCCAGTGGAAGAGGGAGATTCAATCTTCGTTGGATTGCGGCCTGAGCGTGACATTGCGTACTATTTTTCTCTTGCAAGAGACGTCCTGACCGTTGCAACCGCCGCCGCTACAATCTATTTCTTAATTGATCAGGTGAGGAAGTAGACGCCCTTTTAACTCCTAAAAGTACAAAACTTAGTTCTCGATAACAGAAAGGTGATTGTTCAATGGTGGATTTCAATTCTCCAACTGGAGCATTCGAGAAGGCTGAGTCAGAGAAACGCATGTCACCAATTGATGTAATGGGAACCGTCGTTAAATGGAGAAGATTTATCTTGAGCGTTTTTCTAGTAGTGACTCTCCTCTCTGTTGGTGTGAGTTTCCTTCTTCCGAAGTGGTATGCCTCAAGGACTTCCATTATGCCTCCGAGATCAAGGAATCTACTAAGCAGCCTCGGTAGTATTTCGTCACTCCAGCGAGAAATCCCGGCATTACGAAGTCTGACCGGCAGTCTCGGATCCGAAGAAGTTTACAGATATCTTGCGATCCTGAAGAGTCGAGATGCTTTGGAAATGGTTGTCAGGAAATTCAATCTCGTCGAAGTTTATGACATGAAAGATAAATCGGTGGCAAAAGCTGCAGATGCCCTAGAAGATAATGCAACATTTAAGTTGGGTGAGGAGGGGACAATCAGTATCACCGTCTACGATCAGGACTCCCAGCGGGCTGCAGCAATGGCAAACTACTTTGTTGAAGTGGTCAACCAAATCGGGACTGATCTGAATGTCCAGGAGGCAAGGAGCAACCGCGAGTTTCTGGAAAAACGAGCCCGACAGAATGAAGAGGACCTGAAAACTGCAGAAGGTCGATTGAAGAGCTTCCAAAAAGAATATGGTTTTTATGCGATGCCTCAAGTTGAGTATTCTCGTTTCTATCGAGAGCTCGCTGTCCAGCAGAAGATCTTCGAATTCATCGTCCCCCTTTATGAACAGGCGAAGTATGAAGAAAGTCGCAACGCTGCCCCAGCGGTTGTCCTTGACATAGCTCAGGTTCCTGATGAGCCTGCTAGGCCCAGGAAGCGTATCATCGTTGCCATTTTCGCACTTCTCTCGTTGATCTCGAGTATCAGCATTGCTCTCTTCGTGGAGCGCGTCAGGAGCTTGAGAACTTCCAACCCGGACGAGTACACCAAGCTCGAAAACGTTCGGAGCGATCTCCGTACTATCTGGCCGTTTAGAAAGAAGAATTGAGCTTCTTCTCATCGGCACTGACGGAATGAGAATCCTCTACTGTGCGCTGAAGTACGATTATGGGATTCCAAGCCGAGGCTTCAGTTATGAGCATGAGAATTTTTATCACACTCTCTTCAGCATGTCAAACTTGGACGTGACCTATTTCCCGTTCGATGAGATTATGCGGCGGGTTGGGAGAAGAGCTTTAAATCAAGAATTATTGGAGAGGGTAGAGCGCCTAAGTCCCGATCTGTGTTTCTTCGTTTTGTTTACTGATGAAATCACGCAGGATACTATACGCGAGATCACTCGTCGGGGTCAGACCTTGACCTTCAACTGGTTTTCGGACGACCAATGGCGGTTTGAAAGTTACTCAAAGCATTGGGCTACTCTTTTCCATTGGGTTTCAACTACCGACAAAAGGGCAATTGAGAAATATCGAACCCTGGGCTACGATACAGTTATCCCGACCCAGTGGGCCTGCAGCTCAAGAATCTTGCGTGAACATAGGGGTATGGACTCTAAGTATGAAGTTACGTTCGTTGGCCAGCCCCATTCAAACCGGCGGAAAACTGTTACTGAGTTGAAGCGACGCGGACTCAATGTCGAGTGTTGGGGTCACGGTTGGCCCAGGGGTAGAGTCAGTCAGGACGAAATGGTGCAGATCTTCCAGCAGAGTCGGATCAATTTAAATTTTCCAGCAAGCTCGACTCATTTAGGGTGGAAGCCGATCGTGAAGATTTTCGTGCGAAGGAGGGCAAATGATGAAATGAGGCTGAACAGGCCAGCGGAATTCATAGACCAGTTTAAAGCGCTTGTCGGGCCTCGCCGTCTTCAAATCAAGGCACGAAATTTTGAGATACCCGGAGCTGGTGGCTTTCTGCTTACGGGTCCTGCAGAAAACCTAGAAGAGTATTATTTGCCTGGTAAGGAAATAGAGACATTCAACAGCTTCGATGACCTCGTTGAAAAATTGGAGTATTACCTTAGCCATGATCAGCAACGGGAATCAATTCGGGTAGCAGGCCACGCGAGGACGAGGAGTGAGCACACGTACGAGAAACGATTCTTGGAGATCTTCCGGACGATGGGATTACTCTCCTGAGTTATGCGCATATTGCACACCGTCGAACTCTATGAACCATCGAAGGGTGGGGCTCAAGAAGTAATGAGACAGATCTCCGAGCGGTTGGTAAAGCGAGGTCACGAAGTAACTGTTGCGACCTCAACACATCCAGCCAGACGATCTCGGACAATCTCGGGTGTGAAGATTGAGGAATTTCATGTGGCAGGGAATCAGGTGAAAGGGATGAGGGGGGAGACCGAGCGGTTTAAGTCCTATTTAATTTCCTCGGACCACGATCTCCTACTGAATTACGCTGCACAAACTTGGACCACCGATCTCACTTTTTCCGTTCTTGATCAGATTAGGGGAAAGAAACTCATCGCCCCATTGGGCTACTCTCGACTTGGAAAACGAAGGTATAGAGAGTATTTTAGGGTTCTGCCAACTTACTTAGCAAAATACGACCGGATCGTTTATACATCCTCAGATTATCGGGACAAACACTACGGGGATCAGAATGGTTTTGGTGAGAAGAGTTCCATTATCCCTAATGGTGCAGCGAGGGAGGAATTTTGTTTACCGCCAATTGGTTTCAGGCAGAAGTTTGGGATTACGAAGAAGTTTATGATACTCAATGTCTCTAACCATTATTTTGACAAAGGGCATGATTTTGTTCTCAGAGCATTTCGCAAAATGCAGATAGTCGATGCTAGTTTGGTCATTATTGGAGAAAAACCCTATCGCCACGGCTGGTACAGTTGTTTTCCCTTCTGTCTGCTCTCCGCAAATCGCGACGAAAGGATAAGAGTGCTGAAGAATGTTCCAAGAGAATTGGTAGTCTCGGCGTATAAGGAAGCGGATTTGTTTCTTTTCGGATCGCGGCTCGAGTGCGCTCCTCTTGTCATGTATGAATGCTTCGCATCAAGGACACCACTTGTTGCCAGGGATGTGGGAAATGTTCGCGACCATAAAGAGGTAGTGAAAATCGTTAATACTCCTGATGAGATGGCTGCTCTAGCGAGAGGTCTTCTGCATTCTGAGAATGAACGAAACGAAATCTCACAACGAGCTTATGAGATTTGGAGTGGCTCATACTCGTGGGATAGAATCGTCGAGAAATATGAAGCTCTCTACGCCTCACTGCTCTGATTGAAGAAGATGGGCAACGGTTTGTTGAAAGACAGCATAGTTTTTGCTTCCAGTCGTTACATCCTCCTGGGCTTCAGTCTAATTCGGAATTTTTTCGTAGCAAAGCTTCTCGGTCCATCTGATTATGGCTTGTGGATCATCATTGGTCTTATCCTCACCTATGCTGATCAGATTCATCTCGGGCTCCGTCATGCGGGAGATAAGGAGATACCTTACTTTCGTGGTCAAGGGAAGGCAATTGAGAGCTCGAGAATTGCGAACGAGATTTTTGGGGGAGTTCTTTCGCTCTCGAGTCTTGCACTGCTCTGTTTGGTCGTTTATGCCTTTTTCTTCACGGATCTAGATCATCCAGCGTTGCAGTATGGCGTCTTTTTATCAGCTTTCATCATCGTTTCAGACCAGGTGAACCGGTTTTACTTGATGATTCTCCGTACCAGACACGAGTTTTTGATATCGAGCAAAGTAGAAATCGCGTTTGAATTACTTCGCACGATCCTTGTAAGCACTCTTGTAGTAATCTTTCATTTTCTAGGTGCGATGATTGGTCTCTTTATTGCCTCGGTTGCCACGGCTGTATATTTCCTCTCATCCTACAAGAATGAATTTAGCCCTCAGTTCGGTTTTCGATCGACGATGTCCTTGCTCTCGCTCGGTTTCCCTCTCTCAGCCACTGGACTGTTATACATCTTTCTACTCAGTTTAGACCGCGTGATTGGAGCGATCTCTTTTTCAAAGGAGGATCTTGGGGTTTATGGCATGGCTGGGCTCATCGCTCAACTACCGGTTACTTCATCCCAAGGAATAAGTTCTGTAATCTATCCGCGGATTAGTGAGCAGTTTGGAGAGGGGGGCCACCGTGAGCAGCTGAAGCCACTCTTCGAGCCCGCGATAACCGGTGCGGCCTTTATCGTGCCTCTGCTCGTTGCCACACTTTTCTTTGTCGGAAGGTTCCTTATCCTATGGTTTCTGCCGGCCTTTCGGAATTCGATTGACCTACTCTTTCTCTTATCTTTCGGATCTTTTTTTCTTTGCCTTGTTCCCGTACCTGCTGCACTTCTCATGGCTGCGGGTCGAAACGTTCTGTATCTTCGGTCTGAAGTGTTCACGCTCTTGACTGTCGGCAGTCTCTATTTCCTTCTCCTCTTAAAACGTCCCTTTTCCACGTCTGTTCTTGCAGGGATAGCTTCTTTCTCTTTTTTCCTTCTGGCAACGTTACTATTAGATCATGCTTTCAGCACCCTTGGCATCGTGAGAACCGAACGTTTGAAAGAGATCTTCAAACTTTATTTGCCGTCTGTCTCAACCGGCATCGCTCTGGCAATTATTATCTACTTCCTGCCCTTAAATTTACTCAATGGGGTCTATCAATACTTCTGGCAGATGCTGGCTTCATTGGGGCTGTATTACTTACTGTATTCGCCTGTACTTTATGTGTATAATCGGAAAACAGGCATGATCACGAGGGTCCTGCACTCTCTATGGACGAGGGGAGGAAAGGTATTATGAAATTGGGATTGTCGGATGCTCTTCTTTTAAGAAAAGAGGGATTGATCCCCATCGGTCTCGCGATTGTGGCGACCATCGGTCTGGCTCTTTCTTCAGAGATTCACCTCGCAATCGGTGTTGCAGTCCTTATTGTTTTGGCTTTGAGTACAATGCCTGTTGTAAGGGTTGGGATGCTGATTCTGCTTTTGCCTTTCGCACACGCTGGCCTCGGACTTGAGAGTCTTCCTGGCTTTGGTCTATACGATGTTTACGCAGCATTCTTCCTCTTACTCTTTGTTCTCCGGATTTCTGTACACGATCTCTTCCGATTAGAGCGTATCCCTGTACTTGGCGTTACTCTTCTCATGGTCTTGGCCTTCGTGCCGAGTGTTCTCAACTCAGTAGATCTCTCGGTGACTGGGAAAGCGGTCATCCAGTTTATCGTGAGTGCTCTCACAGCCGCAGGTGTCTACTATTATCTTTCAAGCGAACCGAATGAGAAAACTTTTTCATCACTGTTGAGCCTATTTCTCCTTGAAGCGGCTCTGATTGGTGGGTACGGCATTTATCAAACCTATTCTTCAACTTCACTCCTCAAGGTAGTGACCGGGCGTGTTTTCTTTGGGCCTTTCCAAGATGTCAACTACTATGCCTCGTACCTCCTGATGGCTTTTGCTCTCGCAGGCGGGTTCTTGATCATGGCGAGAGGCGTGTTCCGTCGATTAGCTGCGGCCTCGGCCTTCGTGGTTCTATTAGGATCGATCGTTTCGACTGTGTCACGCTCGGGTCTTGTTACTGTCGTGGTTGTAATTCTTTTGTATGCTTCATACCTCACTACCAGCTTTAGGGGGATGAGAAGATTGTTAGGGGCTAGTTTCCTCTTGTTCTTTTTCGGTGTTCTGTTAGTGCTGATTTTTAGCGGCGTAGGCAGCAAGGTCGTAGACTTGTTTACCCTGACGCGAAGGGTCGAAACGGTGGTTGCTGGAAAGGATCCTTCGATAGATCAACGATTCAAGATATTCGCAGTTGGTACTCGGGTTGTCGCTGCACACCCTCTCATCGGAGTGGGGTTCGGCACCTTTGAAAAGAGCTTCGATGATTATAAGGGGACAGATATCTCGACAGGTTCATCGAGGGCAGCTCACAATACCGCGTTGAGAATTCTTGCAGAGACTGGAATTGTTGGCTTCATCCCAAGCATATTGTTCATCCTTTTTCTTCTACGATATCTCATCCGTGCCTACAGAAAGGTTCCTAATCGAGAACAGAAAATCCTCGTGGCTGCGACTATTATTTCTCTCTGCTCTTTTCTACTAATGAGTTTAACTCTAGACATGTTGTTT
>JAHEZR010000127.1 GCA_023251005.1 Ignavibacteriota bacterium
AATCGGATTACTCATCGAGCTCGCAAGAGCAAACGATCAAAGTGAGAAAATTGAGGAGATCGCTTTCCTCTCGAAATTTCTTACAAATGCTTACAGGATTCTAAGGCGAAGTACCTCCGAAGCTGAGAGTTATGAGAAGCTGACGAAAGAGTTCCGTGACAATCTTGATATGCTAACCGCGCAACTAAAAAAACTCGTTGAACCTGCACCGACGGACGTGAAGGATGATTTTTCCTCCACGTATCTTTCGATGACAGCGGTGAGCGTTGAGAATCTTATAGATCTTCTTTACGATCTCAGCTGGTTGAAAAATTGGTATATCGATCAAAGATCCCTACCCTGAGAAGTGAAGATCCGCACAGAACGATTGGCGCCGAATCATTCATCTGTGTTTTTTGAAATTGTCGTCTGAAGAGTGAGACCCCCGCAATCGTCGACACGTAGCATCGAAAAGTTTCTAGTTTTCTTCCTCGTCTTGGGTGGAATAATTTGGCTTGGTGGAATTAACGGTCGTGCGGTGCTGAGCAATCATCTGCTTGTGGTGGGAACACTAGAATTCAAGTCGAATCTCGATCCGACAGTCGAGAGGGAAGTTTTTAGGTTAATCAATTACAGTTCGATTCTGATCTTTGTAGGCTACGTCATCGTGTTTGTAAGTGGAGTCGTCTATCTTCGCTCGACACCTCTTCGGTTAAAAGAAAACGGTTGGCTGATGATGAGCGCGCTTCTCTTCTATATGTTCTCACCCGTGGAAATCTACACGACCTATCTTGACGGGAGAATGATCTCGCTCGAGCTATGGGGATCAGGAGAGAACGCTTTCCTTCGTGAGCTTTTCATCAAGCGGGTCGCAGCATTGAAAGGTCTTCCTGTCATCGCGCTCCTCTGTTATTACACCATCATCGTGCTCGCGATCTGGCAGCCAATGAAGAAACGGGTGGAAGCGTGATCACTTCTGAATCAACTTAGACTAACACAAAAGATGGAACAAAACGAACTCATCGCTGAACTGGAATCACTTGCTTCGCAGCTTGGGATTAAGATACGCTACGAGAAGGGAGATTTTGAAGGCGGATATTGCATCCTGAAATCCGAGCGGATCCTGGTGATCAACAAAAAGCTTCCACCGACCAAGCGGCTCTCCGTCCTCGCCTGTGGAATCAGTGAAATCGGTTTGAACAACATCTACGTGAAGCCTGCCATCCGAGATTTCATTGAAGACGAAGTTAGCAAGGTCCAACGAACGTAACACAATTGGGACAGACCCACAATTCCTGAAAGCTCGCCATGAAAATCCTAATCATCAACGGACCGAACCTTAACCTTCTTGGAAAACGTGAGAAAGAAACCTATGGAGAAATCTCGCTCGAGCAGATCAACGACGGATTGAAGAGGCAGTTCCCGAAAGTTGATTTTCATTTTTTTCAATCGAACACCGAGGGCGAGCTCGTCGACGAGCTTCAGACTGCCATTGACAGTGATTATGTCGGTGTGATTATCAATCCCGGCGCATACTCACACTATTCGTATGCGATTCGTGATGCAATTGCTGCAGTCAATCGCCCCGTTATCGAAGTCCACATTTCAAATGTTCATAAGCGGGAGGAATTTCGCAAACGATCTGTCACCGCTGCTGCCTGTGCAGGACAGATTGTCGGATTTGGAGAGATGGGCTATGCTCTTGCTGTAGGAGCTCTCTTGCAGATGAAAAACAAACATTAATTCTCGGCGGCGGAGCTGCACATAACGATGATTCGCGCTGTGATCTTTGATCTCGACAATACGCTTGTCGATTTCATGGCGATGAAGCGGCAGGCCGTCGACGCGGCGATCCATGCGATGGTCGACGCCGGTCTTCGACTATCCTATGAGGATACAAAAAATCGAATCGACAAGATTTACAAGGAGAAAGGAATCGAATTCCAAAATGTTTTCGATCAGCTCCTCTACGACATTTTTAAAAAAGTGGATTACAAGATCCTTTCCGCCGGAATTATAGCATACCGACGCGCAAGAGAGGCAGCGCTCGTCCCGTATCCGCATGTATACATGACGCTCACCAGGCTTCTGAAAATGGGCTTAAAGCTCGCTGTGATCTCCGATGCCCCAGCCCGAGAAGCATGGCTCCGACTCTCTTACTTGAACTTCCATCATCTCTTTGATCTTGCGCTGACGTTCGATGACACTGGTGAGCGCAAGCCAAGCCCCGCTCCATTCCGCAAAGCACTCAAGCTTCTCGCATTGAAGCCGCACGAAGCACTGATGGTCGGCGACTGGGCGGAGCGAGACATGGTTGGGGCAGCGAAAGTAGGGATGAAAACGGTCTTTGCACGCTATGGTGACACCTTTGGGACAATTGAATCCCATGCAGATTATGACGTCAACGACATCGCCGAAGTAATCACGATTGTCAAGAAAGAAAACAGACTCAAGTGAGTTTAACTCCGGATCAAAAGAAAAACCATGGTTGAGGGAATCGGCGTCGATATCATTGAGGTTGATCGGTTGAAGCAGACTCTCGACAGGTATGGTGAAAACTTCCTCCAGAAAGTTTTCACGCCGACCGAGTTGAACTATTCCCGTTCGAAGGTAGACGTCCACCATCATCTCGCCGCCCGATTTGCCGCGAAGGAAGCGTTCAGCAAGGCCTTCGCTACGGGATGGAGCGGACCGTTCCGGTGGCGAGACGTCGAGGTGAGCAATGATCTTCTTGGTAAACCTTCGATCACCGTTCACGGCGAGATGAGAAAACAGCTTGGTGACAGTCAAATCCATGTTTCCATATCTCATTCTGACCGCGCTGTCGTTGCAGTCGTCCTGATCGAAAAAGCAGATGGCCGCTGACAGTTTGCAACTGACCAGAATTTCCCTTATCATTCCACAGTTAATCACAACGAGGTGAGGCTTACATGAAGCAACTCGGCATCAAGAAGCTCTACTACTCCATCAGTGAGGTGAGCAAGATCACCGACCTCGAGCAATACGTGCTGAGGTACTGGGAATCGGAGTTTGAGCAGTTGAAGCCGGCGAAGAATCGCGCAGGAAACCGGATTTACACGAACCGCGACATCAAGCTCATCCTCTATATAAGGAAACTCCTGCGCGAAGAGCGGTACACGATTGAAGGGGCGAAGCAGGTTCTAAAGTCCTACGTGCCCGAAGAGACGGGAGAACAACTCGAGCTCCTCGAGGCGCCGCAACCTGCGATGAAACTCCAGGATGGGAAGCTCAAGGAAGACATGATGGAGGTGAAGAAGTTTCTGGAGGAGTTGATGACGAAGCTGGGGTAAGAGTTTTCCTGTTGTGATTTTTTTTGCATTTTGAATTGTTCTCGGAGCGTAGCGCAGCCCGGTAGCGCACTTGCTTGGGGTGCAAGGGGTCCCGGGTTCAAATCCCGGCGCTCCGACTGATAGCTGAACATTGCTCGACCAACCGCAGACTCCCACCTCTCGAAGATATGGAGCGGGCAGCTTCCCACCTATTAGATTCGTCTTTTCAACAGAGTAGATTGCTTTCTGAAGTTACTTCTGCTTCCTTTCCTTGTAGATGAGAACACTTTTGAAAATCCTTGTTTGGGTCGTCATTGTCAGCGCATCGACCTGGGCCTTCTTTCTTTATTCTCCAGATCAGCCTCCATCGGACAAGGTGGTCATAACTTTTAGCGTTTGGGGCGGTGTTGCCGAGCACAAAGCATGGGAAACCCTCGCGCAAGACTTCGAGAGGAAACACCCCACAATCAGAATCGATCTCCAGCTGGTCCCACTGAAGTACAACGAAAAGATCCTTTCACTCCTTGCCGCGAACATTGCTCCCGATGTTTTCTCCGTTCCAGCCGCCGATATGATTCCGAAAGGAGTCATCCTCCCCATCGATGATTTCCTTGCTAGCGACCCTAATTTCCGCCCTGAGGACTATGTTTCAGAGATCTGGAAGCTAGGAAAAGTCTATGGTCATTTTTATGATATCCCCGCAACTGCGGCCCCATTGGCCCTCTTCTATAATGTAAATCATTTCAGAGAAGCCGGACTTCGAACCCCGAGCGAATACGCCACCGACGGTAAATGGAATTGGGAGACATTCCTCTATTGCTGTAAAAAGCTGGTAAAGAGAGACGAACGCGGCAACGTAACTCGATGGGCGTACCGAGTCTACGCAGACTACATTATCTGGCTCTACATTGCTGCGAATTGTGGGAAGCCTTTTGTCAATGACTGGACACGGTGCAATTTCGATGACCCAAAAGTGTATGAGGCATTGCAGAAAGTTGCCGACCTCTCGCTTGTTCATGGCGTTGCTCCGCCTGTAAT
>JAHEZR010000128.1 GCA_023251005.1 Ignavibacteriota bacterium
CCGAGCGGAAGGTTGATCCAGCGACCTTATGACGACAAGGGGAAATATCGTACCGAGCCATTGGAGCGAGCAGAGAGGGAGGGAGAGAACCTCGAGCATCAGGTAGAGGCGAAAGATACCACGCGTCCCGTTTTCCATACAGGATCGGGCCGGCCAATCTTCGGGGGAGGTGGGATCACTCCAGACTACATTGTAAAGCTGGATACCGTGACGAGTTTTGTCAGCTCGCTCAGCCGCCGGAATACGTTCTCTGAGTTTAGTGTCAAGTATGTGGACGCGAACGGTCCTGCTCTCCGCAAGACGTATGAGAAGGACTTCCGGAAATTTAGAGATCAATTTGAGGTGACGGACAAGATGATTAGCGAATTTAAGTCCTTCGCGAAGAGCAAAGGAGTCGAGATCAAATCGGGTGAACTTGAGCGCGACCTCTCGTATGTGAAACTACTTATCAAGGCATTTATCGCTCGGCCGATTTGGGGCTGGGATAGTTACTTCCAGGTCGTTTCAGTGGTCGACAATCAATTCCAAAAGGCCCTCACCCTCTTCCCGGAGGCCCAGAGAATCGCCGGTCTGAAGTGATGTCGCGGAGGCGTGCTCTCAGTCTGTTCCGTTTCGTGCTGCCCGCCGTGTTGTGCAATCGATTCAGATATTCTTCGGTCCGCTGGGTCACTCTTGTGGTTCTCCTTATCAGCTTCTGCAGCTTCCATCCACACGCTGCGTGGAACCGGAGCGGAACAACGCGTCTGCCGGCTCCTCAGAGTCCTGAGCGACTTTTTTCACCGGCGGCCTACCTGCAGGTCGGTGAGGAACTCCTTTATCGCGTTAGTTATCTCTTCATAGGCTTAGGGGAGATCCGCCTTCGCGTAACAGATCGATATCATAAGGATGGCGAGACCCGATATCGCGCTGAGGTTTACATTGACTCGTACTCCGGCAATCCGTTTGTGAATCTCCACCAAGTCTATGAGAGCGAGTTCGACACAATGCTCTACTCCCATCACTTTGTCGGTCGATGGCAGGATGGCGATATTTGGCGCTATGTGAAGTACGACTTTCGATATGACCGCGACAAAATCTTTATCGAGACCGGCAGGTATGACCTTCAGACTGTGGAAAAGCATGACACCGTTGACATCAATCGAAGGTACCAGGAGGGACTATCTTTGTTCTATTTTGCGCGTGGATACGTTAAGAGCGGGCAGGCAGCTGTTATACCCACTTTCATCAACGGGAACAAGGCTAAAACGTATTTCGATTTTACAGACAAGACGACCGACAAAGAGATTGATTCCATCACGTATCCGATCGACGTCATCGAGTTTGAAGGTGAAGCTGACTGGGTGGGCATTTTTGGATTGACGGGAGGCTTTCGAGGTTGGTTCAGTAACGATGAAGCACGTGTTCCGATTGTCGCAAAAATGAAAGTCATCATTGGCAGCGTAAAAGTCACGTTACAAAGTTGGAAACGGAGCGGCTGGAGACCGACTCAGTATATTGAGAAAGACTAGTGCGATTGAACCAAGTGTGCACAATCGATGATCTGACAAATTCCTTACATTTCGACAAAAGGGCGAAAAACTGGCAGAAACGTCTCAGGGATGGCGCAGCATATTGGAAACTTCTTGACAAAGAATAAGCGAGTATGTATATTAGCGCGTAAGTTTCGCTTGAGGCTACACGTTGTTCGAGCTTGAAGATTCAGCCGTCAGAAAAAGTAACCTGGGGATTTGTTCTTTGACAAGTTAGCGCACGTTCGATGAATCCGTGCAGGATCAAGCTGGGACAGTGTCGTTGATTCCTTTTTTGACGGACTTCGAAGTTTAAAGAGAGATTCTCAGAGACCTGGACCGGTAAAAGGCAGGAGATGCCCGGAGAGATTAATTCAGTCTTTCGGTCTAGGATCTTTTCTTCAGGTCATCCCGTGCCGGATATTCAGGAGGTACTTCTATGGCAAGAGGTAAGGTGAAGTGGTTTGACGGGAAGAAGGGGTACGGATTTATCGAAAGGGAAGAAGGGGGAGATGTGTTTGTCCACTATACCGCGATCAAGACGGACAAGGACTACAAGACATTGGAGCAAGGAACGACTGTCGAGTTTGATGTTGTGGAGGGCAAGAAAGGTCTTCAGGCGGTTAACGTTGTTGTGGTTTAAACACAACACGCGACTTGATGTAACCCCGATTGTGTTTCCCTGAACGCGCAGGGTCTGCAGTCGGGGTTTTTCTTGTTGGGGAGATTGTTGCTATGATCGGAAAAGTCTAAGGGAAAATGGCGTTCACGTTTACACCAAAAGATCTGCGTAAACTCACGAGGATTCTCAAAGTTCCCGCGACGGCTGTAGGAAACAACTATCGCTTCGACCTTGAGCACAGACCTTCGAGACGCCGATTAACTCTTGAAATCTACCCGAGCATCGCAATCGGAAAAAAACGTGGCAGCTTGGTGTCAGTGTACACACCGAGTGCCCATCTGCAGCTTCACTTTTGTTCTGGCTACGTGACGAGCGAAATGCTGGGCGAAGTTACTTTCATCGGAGAGTTCAACGGCAAGTTGTCTGGACTAATTGTTGAGAAAGAGGGTGGCTGTTCCTTGTATGCAAACGTGGATCGCGAACTTCTCTCCGGGGATTTTACGAAGTTAGGTCCAGAAGTTATGCTCTCGGGAATTGCTCTTTCCCTGAGTGAGTCCATACTTCCGGCGTCATCAGTTCCAACCAAACCCCGTAAGAAGAAGAAAAACAGAAGGTGAATGAAATAGCATGGGCCAGATCGTTGTCGAAAATGCGCATTCGCGTTTGAAGATTTCAAGGAATGAAACCTCCGCAACGGCATATGGTGTTCTGAATGATGAGAGAGCAAAGTTTGAGTGGATTAGCATCGTTTTCATCAATGACGCTTATTGCAAAGGATTGAATCGAAGGTACTTGTCTCACCATTACCCTACAGACGTCCTATCGTTTCGACTCAACGAGGGAGAAGAAATCGAAGGGGAGGTGTACGTCAACCTTGATCGAGCGAGCGTGCAGGCACGCCAGCATGGCGTATCGTTTAAGAATGAGGTTGACCGCCTCGTTATTCACGGTCTTCTTCACTTACTTGGTTATCGAGATACAACGCCTGCCCTGAAAGTCAGAATGAAACAGAAAGAGGATGAATATTTGAGAACGAATTCGGCAAGAAATGGACGCGCACGAAAGAGTCATTGAAATCATTCTTTATCTCGTGAATGAGATGAGGAACAACAAGCCCCTCGCCGAGATTGACGTGAAGGTTCTCGAAGAGAGTGGATATAGCCCTACTGAAATCAGTAATGCATTCAGCTGGCTAGCCGACAAGATAACGGGAAATGAACAAACCGTTCCTCAGATTGAAAGACAGACCGAGCGCTCACATCGGATCCTTCATGATGTTGAGCGACGAGTCATTACGTTAGAAGCCCAGGGCTATCTCATCCAGCTTCGCGAACTTGGAATCTTAAACGACGCAATGTTCGAAACTGTTGTCGACCGTGCGATGATGTCAGGTTATACGACGATCGGCTTGGAAGAGGCGAAGGTCATCGTCTCCTCCCTCGTATTCGAGAAAGATGAACTCAAAAAAATAGGGAATCGATATTTCTCTCCTTGGAGCAATACGATACATTAGGAATTAAAACTCACGTCCGGGACCGTTGTCAATGAAAAAATCGCTTCTCATTGTTGAATCACCCGCAAAGGCGAAGACAATTAATAAGTACCTCGGAAAGGAATTTATTGTCGAGGCTACGGTGGGACACATTTGGAACCTGCCGAAGAGCAAACTCGGGGTGGACGTCGAGAAGGGTTACCAGCCGGTCTACGAGATAATTCATGGGAAGGGGGATGTGATAAAACGATTAAAGGAGTTGGCCACAAAGGCGGACGAAGTGTATCTTGCGACAGACCCGGATCGAGAGGGAGAAGCCATTGCCTGGCATATCGCAGAAGAAATTGATGGCACGAGCAAAAAGATTCACCGAGTGCTCTTTCATGAGATTACCGAGTCCGGAATTACCGAGGCCATGCGAAACCCAAAGAAGATCGACACCAACCTGGTAAACTCTCAGCAAGCACGTCGAGTGATGGATCGGTTGCTCGGGTACAAAGTTAGTCCGTTCGTTTGGAAGACCGTTTACTACGGCCTCTCGGCTGGTCGTGTACAATCTGTCGCCTTGCGCCTGATTTGCGAGCGGGAATCGGAGATTGCCTCTTTTATCCCTCAAGAATATTGGTCCATCACAGGCGAATTCAAAACCGAGAGGAGTGATCCGTTCCTTGCTAAACTAT
>JAHEZR010000129.1 GCA_023251005.1 Ignavibacteriota bacterium
GTATCCTCATCGACAATGTAATTTCCTTCTCCATGGGCGACCGGTACTTCGAGAACTTCACCAGGTTGACACGCCGATGTGAAGCGAGTATTCGCATTCTCAACCCTGAGGTGAGTGTACTTACAAACGAACTTCAGAGATTTATTTTTTACCATCGCGCCGGGAAGAAGACCGGCTTCAAGCAAAATTTGGAATCCATTGCAAATCCCTACTACAACTCCGCCTTTCTCCGCAAATCGCACTACCTCTTTCATGACTGGAGAGAAGCGCGCAATCGCACCACACCGAAGATAATCACCGTAGGAAAATCCTCCCGGCAAGATCACGACATCAACATCACCGAGAGAAGGTTCTTTGTGCCAGATGAATCGAGCATCCTGGTGGAAGATTTCGCTCAGGACGTAGTGGACATCGCGGTCGCAATTGGAGCCAGGAAAAACAACCACGCCGAATTTTGTCGTGCGAGCCATGGGCAAAAGGATCCGGGATGCAGGATTCATGCTGCATCCACCTCAAATCACTCCTTCTCTATCGTAAGAGCATAATCTTCGATCACCGGATTCGCGAGCAGTTTCTTACAAATCTCACTCGTTATTCTGTTCGCATCGTCCTGTGTCGCACAATCCACTTTCAGCTCAATGAATTTTCCCATCCGCACATCGCTCACCTGCTTGTATCCGAGCATCGAAATTGCGTGTTCAACCGCTTTACCCTGTGGATCGAGAATCGATTTCCGCAATGTCACGGTGATCTTCACCTTGAACAAGAAGATTCTCCGGCGGAGAACTCAAATGTCGATCGTTGTGGCCTCAGATTCTTCCTCTTCAACCTTCGTCACGTGATGCATTGCGTTCCAAACTGATGTGCCAAAGGAACGAACAAGACCCGAGAGTACAAACATCACAAAGAACGGAAATAGCGCCTTTCCTCTGGTCACAAAGATGGCAACGATTCCCGCTAGAAACGCCATAAACCGCCAAGGGTGCTTTCTGATTCCTCGTTTCGTGAACTCCGGCATCGCATCGTACTTGATCCGGCTCACCATAAGGAGGGAAAGTATAACGACCATTGGTGCGAGAAGCTGTCGCGAGAGGCCATTCAATCCCAAAGTATTATCGTAGAACGTCAGAACGTACGATGCTATCGTGATCGCGCTTGAGGGGATGGGCAAACCGATAAAGTATTCTTTGTCAAAGCCGACAAGCTGAACGTTGAATCGTGCAAGTCGCAGTGCACCGAAAACGAGAATGAGAGAACTCAGAAGAACGCCGAGGCCCTCGAGTGTCTGAAGATAAACACCAAAAACGAGAAAGGCCGGTGCCGCACCGAAGGAAATGACATCTGAAAGAGAGTCGAACTCAACCCCGAAAGCACTTGCAGACTTTGTGATCCGCGCCATGAGACCGTCGAGGGCATCGAAAAGTGCAGCAAGGATGATGAACCAAGCGGCCAGAACATAATCCTGTTGGCCTGTGTAGATAATCGACATCAGGCCACAGAACATGTTGAGGATAGTAAAAAGACTTGGAACAACAGCGCGTGTAATTTTCATCTCTGCTTCAAAAAGCTCTCAAAGTCATGTATGAACCACGGCGAGGATCGTTTCGCCTCCGACCACGCGATCACTGAGCCGCACTTTGACTTCTGACTGGACTGGCACAAGGATATCAACACGCGATCCAAATTTAATCATCCCGAATCTATCACCCGCGTTGACAGCGTCTTCGAGCTTGAGATTGCAGACAATGCGCCGAGCAATGAAGCCTGCAATTTGGCGCATCAAGATTTTGAACTTACCGTTCTCAATGCCAATCACCGCTCGCTCGTTTTTCTCAGAAGCCTTGTCGTGAAATGCAACGAGATAGTCGCCCTTCACATAATTGAAATACCGGACTTTACCGGTAATAGGAATACGATTAACGTGAACATCGAGCGGGGAGAGAAAAATACTGATCTGGATCGCTTCTGAACGGAGATACTCCACATCTCGAACATTCTTCAAAAGAATCACTTTTCCATCGGCCGGAGAGAGGACAAGATTCTCTCCCGAGGGAGAATCACGAAGCGGGTCACGAAAGAAATAGAGGACAAAAAGGAAGAGGATCCCGGCGAAGGCAATGAGACCCGTCCTCAGAATTTCCCCCCGGATCAATAGCAACGAGATGATCGCGACGAGGAAACAAAGGGAGACAAGACGAAGCACAGACGTATACCCGTATTTTGAGATCAAATTCTTCCTCCAAACGAAGCAGACGAATTAAGCAACCACTGCCTACAAGCGGCTTGGGATCTCATCAACCGTCGCTCGTGCTTCTTCAAACGGATGTCTTCGATAGCGAAAAAAGATTTCCATCGCGTTCAGCCTGCGAAAGGCGATTAATGATAACAAAAAAACGTCCGAATGTCAAGGTTGCCAAGTGGTGATAAACTATTCACATGCCTTGATTCTGCGAGGAAAATGAATTATATTTTTGATGAAGTCTGCGAAGACTTGCCCTAAGAAAAGTTGGGATAGATAATCAGCAGTCATTGCCCCGTGGTGTAATTGGCAACACGTCTGACTCTGGATCAGAAAAGTCTAGGTTCGAACCCTAGCGGGGCAGCAACTGAATTGCGGATTTCGAATTGACAATTTTGAATTGATTTCACAAATTTGAAATTGACAATTTGCAATTCGAAATGTACTTGGCGCTATCGTCTAAGGGCTTAGGACATCGCCCTCTCAAGGCGGAAATACGGGTTCGAATCCCGTTAGCGCTACTTCCAAAATCACCCACGAGTGTCCTGAGCGAGTGGATGTGATTTTGAGAATCCCGCCGAGCGAAGCGAAGGCGGGAGCGTCTCGCATGCGCCCGTAGCTCAACTGGATAGAGCGGCAGCCTACGGAGCTGTAGGTTGGGGGTTCGACTCCCTCCGGGCGTACGAGAATAGGGTAACTGCCATCCAAAAGAAAAGCCAGACCTAATAGATCAAGGCCTGGCTTTCTCACAGAGAAACTACCGGATCACTCAACGCAAGAGCAGCATTTTCTTCATAGACACGAGCTGCCTCTCGCTTGTGAGCGATTTTGCTGTCATCCGGATGAAGTAGACTCCCGAGCCGACAGGTTTGCTTTGTCTATCACGGCCCTCCCAGAGCTCTCGATACCGCCCAGGAGCCAGCTCTCCTTCGACCAGGGTCATGACCTCACGTCCGAGAATGTCATAGATGACGACCTTCACTGCACTCTCTTCCGGCAGGTCAAACTGGATCTGCGTGCTCAGGTTGAACGGGTTGGGATAGTTCTGGTAGAGCGCATACTCCTTCGGGATGAATTTGGTCTCGAGCTCTATTTCATTCCCCTCAGCAATCGCGTTCGCTGAGACACCCGCAATCGTGATGTTGCCGCCCTTGAGCTGCTGCGGAGGTGTGGTGTTGGGCAACGTGCAGGGCTCAGGCGGACACACTACCGCATGACTGATGTGAACCCCGAAGGAATCTGAAGAGTTCTTGCCACCCTGTCCCATATCGACAAAGTAGATCGTGCCGGGAACATTACTCTCGGAGAGTACGAAGTCGCTACCATTCCAATAATAGAGTGTCCCCGTTGCATTAGAGGCGCCTTTCTTGCCGGTCTTTGAGAATGACGTCAGGATCGCTTTGTAGCGCCATTTCTCGTTGTTGTGGATGAGGAGCTCCCCTCTGTAAGTATTCGTCGTGTTCGGCACCAGGCGGACGGTTAACCCAAAGTTCACTCGCCCGACACCGCCAAATGTATACCAGCCCCCGCCGTTCGCAGACTCTCCGGGCATTGCAACTGTCAGGCATGCCTGATCTTTCGACCCGAGGCAAGTAGTACAGTTATTCACCTGTGTCGTGTCGAATTTCACGGTGATCAGGTATACACCCTCTCCCCACCCAGTCGTTCCAACCGTCAAGCTCGCCTGCCCGCTACTATTTGTAACAGGGGAGCCGAGAGTTATCGGGTCGGGTCCACCTGTAGTAGTTGCCGGGTCATCATCGAGTCTGAAGGCGACCGTCCGACCGGAGACACACTCTGGACATGCGCTGGAGAGTTTCGCACTAAGCGTGAGAGAACTGCCAGAATTTATGATCAGTGCTCCGGTGTAGAGAAGCGATGTCGGTACGGCAACCGAAACTGTTTTCGTACAGGTGCTGGTACAACTCCCGAGAGTCGAGGTAACGGTAAGCGTGTAACAGCCACAAGCCCCTGCGGTGACTTTGACCGATGAACCTGTCGAGGAGCCAGAGATCGTGCCACCACTTCCAGAG
>JAHEZR010000130.1 GCA_023251005.1 Ignavibacteriota bacterium
GCATTCGGATCGATTTTGTCGTCTATTTTTTTTCTCCCTGCACCAAGTTCAACGCAGGCGATTCCCACCTCGAAGGCGTCGATCTTCTCAACAAATCCGTCACCGTTGCTGAGCACTTCCGCACTGTACTTCGGGTAGGGATAAAGCTCAAGATTCTCAATGTACCTTACATCCCCCCCTTGTCTGGTTATAAGCTGAAGGAACTTCATGTAACCCTTTCCCTCCGATAATGCTTTCTTGCTTTCCTCGATCCCCTCTTCGATTGTTTGCGCCTTCTTTCCAAGATACAACATTGCACCGGCGAGTGTACACGTGAGATCCACGACGTCTTTGGGGCCGCGGCCGCGGAGGCAATCGACCGCTTCTGCCACCTCCACCCAGTTGCCGACGGCGTGGCCCAGCGGTTGACTCACATCCGTGATGAAGGCGATCATCTGTTTGCCGAATTGGTGACCGATCATCACGAGTGTTTTTGCAAGCTCGAGGGCTCGGTCGTGTGTGCTCATAAATGCGCCCCGGCCAGTTTTGACATCGAGAACGAGTGCATCACATCCTTCGGCGATTTTCTTACTCATGATGCTTCCCGCGATGAGAGGAATCGAATCGACGGTTGCCGTGACATCGCGAAGGCCGTACATTCTTCGGTCGGCGGGGGCTAAATCCTCCGTCTGCCCGATCATCACGAGCCCGACTTCGGAGAGAACGTCGCGGTATTCCTTCAACGAGAGGTCGGTTCGAAAACCGGGGATCGATTCAAGCTTATCGAGAGTTCCTCCCGTATGCCCAAGTCCGCGGCCGGTAATGGCCGGAACTGGAATGCCGAATGAAGCAACAAGAGGATCGAGGATTAGCGTGATTTTGTCGCCGACTCCCCCCGTCGAATGTTTGTCCACCTTGATCCCGGGAACGGAGGAGAGGTCAACGACCTCACCCGACCTTAACATGATATCCGTGAACTGGTTTGTCTCGTCGAAGTCCATTCCGCGGAAATACACTGCCATGAGGAACGCGGACATCTGGTAGTCTGGGATGCTTCCACGAAGAAAGCCTTTCACGAGGAATTCCATTTCTTCTCGTGAGAGCTTTTCGCCGGAGCGCTTCTTGCGAATGATTTCGGTGGGGCTCAAACTGACAGATGGATTTGTGATTCGGGATATGAGATTTTAGAACGCTTCTCTCGGACCTTTCGTGTCTTTCGTGATTCAGGTTTCTACTTTCACAATGAAGCGGCGCCCACATTTTGCGCACTGATACTCAACCGTTACCCAGTTGTTGCGTTCGTAGTAAGACATCTCCGCCAGCTCGCCACCACACTTCTGGATCACGCAACGCTTGAGATCAAGGCGGTACATTCGCTCTTTTGGATAAAGGTCGTTGTCGTCTTGGTCAGCCATAGTTTCCCCTTGCCTGGCTTAAGTCTGCTTACTCTTCCGAAAAACCCGTTCGCCCAGGAGAATTCCACAAATTGTCTTTCCATCAACAATCTCCTCCCGCTCGATCATCTCGATTGCTCTCGCGAGGGGTAAGACCTCTACAGTAAGCGACTGTTCACCTTCTTCGAGCTTTTGACCGTCACTCATGCGAGTTAGACCAGTGGCGAAAAAGATGTGAAGTTGTTCGGTGCAGAAACCCGGACTGGTGTAGATTGCTGTGAATTCTTTCCAGTGATCCGCTTTGTAACCGGTTTCCTCGGCGAGTTCTCTGGCGGCACAGAGGCGTGGGTCTTCATAGGGATCAAGTTTTCCCGCCGGTAGTTCATAAAGGAGTTTCCCCATCGGGTAGCGGAATTGCTTCACGAGGATGATCCGCTCATCGGGGAACATCGCGAGCGCTACGGCGCCGCCCGGATGTTCCGCAACTTCGCGGATGGCACGGTTGCCCGTAGGGTATTCGATCTCATCGACAATGAGGTTGAAGACCTTACCGGCGTATAGTTTATCTCTCTTAACGACTTTGAGGTCCATTCACACGCTCCGGCTACCCGGTTTCACGAGTGGTATCTCCTGTTGACAAAGAGGACATTCTTTAGGCTTGTAGGTAACGACATTCATTGTGAGAAGGGAGGAAAGTGATTTGCCCTGCGGTCCGCCAACCTTGCCATTGCTTCGATCGACGATGCATCCGACACCCATGACTACGCCCCCTTGCTTGTGGACGATTTCCATTACTTCTCCAATCGATACGCCTGTTGTAACGACGTCCTCGCAGATGAGAACATTTTCTCCTGATCGAATTTCAAATCCACGGCGGAGCTGAAGAACACCATTCGATCGCTCCGCAAAGATTGACCGCGTCTTCAGCTGCCGTGCCACTTCTTGCCCGACAACGATTCCACCCAATGCCGGTGAGATTACGACATCAACTCGCTCCTTCGCAAAATGACGTGCAATCTCTGCACAGAGGAGTTCGGCACAAATTGGATATTGCAAGACTCTCGCGCACTGGAAGTACTGGGGACTGTGCAGACCAGAGCTCAGCTGGAAGTGGCCTTCGAGGAGCGCCCCGGTCTCCCGAAACAATTTCAGCATCTCTTCTCCGTTCATAACAACCTGTTGCTTGATAGTCTTCGCCTTGAATGCTGCATCCTGAGACCTATATCCTTTTCTTACCATTCATCTTCCAACTCTCCGAGTTCCTCAGTCATCTCTTCTTTCGCATGGGCATCGCCTGTGGTTTCGGCGACCTGAACTCCTCTGCGGTAAGTCTCTTTCGCCTCCGTCGTGCGGTTTAGTTTCGCGTAGATCTGACCGAGCTGATGGTAAGCTGGGATGTACTTCAGGTCCCGCTTGATCACTTCTACGAGATAATCAATCGCAGTCTCGGACTTGCCCCGTGACTGATATTCAAGGGCAAGTGCATAACGAGTGAAAGAGTCGTTGGGATCCTTTTCAAGAAACTGCTTGAGGGTCTCGATCCGAGATTCTGGCATTCAATCCTACAGTGCTTCTATTTGCTTGGCGAGCTCAAAATCCTTCTCTGTCAACCCCCCAGCGCTGTGCGTTGAAAGCACGAGCTTCACCTTGTTCCATCGGATATCGATGCCCGGGTGGTGGTTTGCTTTCTCTGCAAGAAGCGCGACGGAATTCACAAACCCCATGGCGTGGACAAAGTCCTTCAACTCATATTGCTTCGAGATCTCCAGACCATCACGCTTCCAACCTTTTAGGGTCGCCATGTTCTTCTGAATGTCATTCTCAGATAGGAGTCCCATAGCTAAACGATCTCCTTTCGTTGGGGAAAGAGATTTCCTAGTTTTCAGTCGAAGTTTAGCTGCCGTCCTTTGAATGGTTCAGCCCGATCCTGAAACTCCGGCCTGTAGTATTCCGCTGCCCTTTCCCACTCCTGTGCCCAACCGTTTTCCATCCCTAGACGATCCATGAGACGGAGGACGCGGTCATATTCACCAGCATAGATCTTCCTGTTAAGCAACTCGATATGAGTCGCTTTGTTGGTGGGATAGTACTGCGCCATGACGCTGAGTGTGACGTCTTTTCCCAGCTCATCATGAATCCACCGGAGTGACTTTTCGCTGCCGGCGAGGTCATTTGGCAGGATAAGATGACGGATGATGAGACCCCGCCGAATGAGTCCATCTTCACCGGTGACGAGTTTACTCCCCACCTGGCGGTGCATCTCCTTGAGGGTCGCACGGGACACCTCAACGTAATGCGGCACTTTTGAATAGAGCCAGCCCGCCTCATCAGTGCTGTATTTTAGGTCAGGAAGATAGATGTCAATAATGCCGTCGAGAAGTTTCAGCACCTCAACGGAATCATACGCATTCGTATTGTAGATGAGGGGAAGGTGCAATCCAGCTTCTGTAGCGATGGCCAGTGCTTTCACGATCTGCGGGACAAAGTGCGTGGGGGAGACGAATCCAATATTGTGGCAACCCTTCGCCTGAAGTTCAAGCATCATCTCGGCGAGTCGCTCGAGCGAGACTTCGTTTTTCTTCTCAACCCGATGATTCTGACTGATTTCATAGTTCTGGCAGTAAACACAGCGGAGATTACAGTTACCGAAGAAGATATTCCCGACTCCATTTGCTCCCACAAGTCCCGGCTCTTCACCGAAGTGCACGCAGCAAGCAGAGACAATCGGCAAGCGACCGGAGTAGCACCTTGCGATTTCGTCGTTCAGCCGGTTCACTCGGCAGTCCAATGGACAGATATTGCACGAGGCGAGCAGCGCCTCAAGCTTCGCCGCTCGCTCGGCTAATTCTCCTGAACGATAAAGGTTGATGTAGCTGGGTTCGAACAAGGCCGCTTTGG
>JAHEZR010000131.1 GCA_023251005.1 Ignavibacteriota bacterium
GCGAATCATCGACAAGGGAGGAGCGTGGAGAACGAACTTTATGCAGATTAAGCCAGGTTCACTCCTTGAGGCCGACGGCGGCTATCTCGTCCTCAACGCCCTCGATGCCCTCATTGAGCCCGGTGTCTGGCCCGATCTCAAGCGGACTCTTCGCCACGAAAAAGTGGAGATCCACACCTACGAGCCACTCTATGGTATGGGAACAAGCGGCCTGAAGCCCGAACCGATCGATCTCGAGCTGAAGGTGATAATGATCGGTGATTCTGAAATCTACCATCTTCTTTACACGCGCGACGATGACTTTAAGAAGATTTTCAAGATCCGTGCGGATTTCGACGTTGAGATGCCGAAGAACACGGGTTCGGTGTCGGACTACGTTGCGTTCATCAAGATGGTCTCTGATGATGAAAAGATGAAGCCCTTCGATAAAACCGGCGTTGCGGAAGTCATTGAGTACGGTGTTCGCCTTGCGGGACGCCAGTCAAAGCTCTCTACTCGCTTCAATGTGATTGCAGATGTTCTTCGAGAAGCAAACTATTGGGCTGGACAAGAGCACACCACGGTGGTTTCGCAGAGCCACGTCGCGAAGGCAATTGAAGAACGTATCGAGCGCGTCAATCTAATAGAGGAAAAAATTCAGGAACTGATCACCGACGGAACCATTATGATTGACACCGAAGGAACGAAGCCCGGTCAAATAAATGGGCTGTCTGTTTATGACCTCGGAGAGTACGCTTTTGGAAGGCCGTCTCGCATCACGGCGAGAACCGCCATGGGGCGCTCAGGCGTCATTAACATCGAGCGGGAGGCTGAGCTCAGCGGCCCTACACACAACAAAGGCGTGGCAATCCTGAGCGGTTACTTGAGAGGAAGGTTCGCACAGGATAGACCTTTAGTGATGAGCGCAAGCGTTTGCTTCGAACAGTCTTACAGCGGCGTCGATGGAGACAGTGCTTCCTCGACTGAAATCTATGCGATTCTTTCAAGTCTTTCAGGCGTCCCCCTGCGACAGGATCTCGCTGTCACTGGTTCCGTGAATCAGAATGGGGAGATTCAACCAATCGGAGGAGTGAATCAGAAAATCGAGGGTTTCTATGACGTCTGCAAAGCAAAAGGCTTGACCGACACGCAAGGCGTCCTCATTCCACACCAGAATATAAAAGACCTTATGCTGCGAGAAGATGTGATCGAAGCGGTGAAGGCAAAGAAATTTCACATCTACCCGGTGAAGACAATTGACGAAGGTGTCGAGATCCTCACAGGAGTAAAAGCTGGGAAGCGCCGAAGCGATGGAACTTTCGAGCCCGGCACGATCAGCTTCCTTACCGAGCAATGCTTACGGGAGTTCGCTCGACACTGGAAAGAAATGAGTGAGGAGCCGCACTCTTATTCCCCATGAACTCCCTTCCCCTGCCTCGGACAGTAAGCTCTCAATGACCCTTGAATCTTTTTTCCTCATTCTCACTGGGGGATTCGTCACCGGCATCCTCGGTGCCCTCCTGGGTATCGGTGGCGGGGTCTTCCTCGTTCCCTACCTGGTACTTTTCCTTCACATTCCAATCCATCAAGCGATCGCGACTGGAATTGTATCAGCTATTGCTACTTCGAGTGCGGCGGCGGCAGTAAATGTTGAACGACGATTCACAAACATTCGCCTCGGCATGTTCCTCGAAGTCGCGACGACTGTTGGGGCAATACTCGGAGGCTTCGCGGCCATTGCACTTAGCAGTTCCACCCTCTCCAAAATGTTTGGCATTCTCCTTTTCGTCGTTGCCTTTCTAATGACGAGAAAGATTCGGGTCGGGGAAGATGCCGCGAGCACAGCAGAACAAAAAGGCTGGATCGGCGGTACATACTTTGACCCCGCGACGAGAGGAGAAGTGCAGTACACAGTTCAGCGCCTACCCCTCGGGCTAACGATCTCACTCATCGCGGGAAATATCTCGGGTATGCTGGGAATCGGAGGCGGTGTGATCAAAGTCCCGGCGATGACTCTCTTCTGCGCCGTCCCCATGAAGGCGGCCACTGCAACGAGCAACTTTATGATCGGCGTAACTGCAGTTGCGAGTGCTTTCATTTACTACGCACACAATCAGATCCACCCCGTAATCACCTCTGCGGCAGTCATTGGTGTTCTCTTCGGCTCGATGGTCGGAACCGTGGTCAGTGCAAAGATTCGCGGGCGCACAATCGCGATGATTTTCACGATCGTTCTCCTCGTCCTCGCTCTACAGATGATTCTCCGGTAATATGAGTCGCTCGTTTACCGATACAGCAATGGAATCCCTCGTGAGCCGAACACTTCGCGCTGGCGTCTACGTGAGTAGTTTCCTCATGCTGGCAGGGTTCATTGTTTCGCTCTTCCATCCCGAAGTCCTGTCAGAATCGCACCCCCATCCGTCGCTAAATCAATTCCTCATACTCGTAAATCCGGATCGCGAATTCTTCACTCGTATCCTTGATCCGTTTCTCCTTTTCTATCTTGGTATCATTGTGCTTCTGCTGACTCCAGTCATCCGTGTCCTCATTGCAATTATCTCGTTTTCCTTAGAGAAGGACAGTCAATTTATTCTCATCTCGATTTCAGTTCTTCTTGTTCTTCTCTTCAGCTTCTATCTTTCCTTCGCTTGAGCAAGCTCACGCCTTGCATTTGAAGCAGATTTTTCTGATTTTTGGTCGTCCCTTTCGCTATTGCATCCCGTGATCCTAACCGACAAGAAAATCCTTCAGGAGATAAAAGCCGGGACGATTATCATCGAGCCGTTCCATAGGAAGTATCTCGGCTCAAACAGCTACGACGTTCATCTTGGGAAGTGGCTCGCCATGTACGAAGTTGACCTCCTCGATTCCCGACAGCACAATAAAGTAGAGTATTTCGAGATTCCAAAGGAAGGAATGGTCCTGTTTCCGAATCGTCTTTACCTCGGCGTGACGGAGGAGTACACAGAAACCCATCGACACGTGCCGTTCCTCGAAGGAAAAAGCAGCATCGGTCGGCTCGGCATCGACATCCACGCGACGGCAGGCAAGGGAGATATAGGATTCTGCAATTACTGGACGCTGGAGATTTCTGTCAAGCAGCCCGTGCGGATTTACGCCGGAATGCCGATTGGCCAGCTCATCTACTTTGAGGTCTCCGGAGAAATTGGAACGACGTACAGAAAGAAGCCTTCGGCAAAGTACACGAAAAGGAACGAGAAGCCCATGGAGTCAATGATGTGGAAGAACTTTAGGTAACGATTCCTGTATGACCTTCAACGAAAAACTTCGGGCCATCCAGCGAAAGAACAATAGCCTCCTTTGCATCGGGTTGGACACAGACATTTTCCAGATCCCTGAGTTTCTGCTCGGCTACCACGACCCGATCTTCGAATTCAATCGCCGCATCATCGATGCAACGAAAGACATCGTGTGCGCCTACAAAATCAACCTTGCATTCTACGAGGTTGTTGGAGAGCATGGATGGTACACGATTCACCAGACCCTCGCACGAATCCCCGAGGAGATCATCACTATCGGCGATGGGAAGAGGGGGGATATCGGCAACTCTGCCGAGCGATATGCAAAATTGATCCTCGAAGACTACGAGTTCGGCGCCGCCACCGTCAATCCGTACATGGGTAAAGACTCGGTGAAACCCTTTCTGAAGCGGAAAGAGCAGTGTGCTTTCATCCTCACGGCAACCTCGAATAGCGGGGCAAAGGATTTCCAGTTCCTCAGAGTGAAAGGGAAACCATTGTATGAAAAGGTGTTGGAAAAGATTCATCAATGGAATAAGAAAGAGAATTGTGGTGTCGTTGTCGGCACGACATATCCAAGAGTCCTGAAACGTCTCCGGGAGTTAGCGCCGACACTCCCTTTTCTTCTCCCGGGAATCGGAACACAACGTGGAGATCTTGAATCTGGTGTTCGTTATGGTTGTGATGCGCGCGGCGAGCTTGCGATCATTACCTCAAGCCGTTCTATCCTCTATGCCTCCGCCGGCGAAAACTTTCCCGGTGCCGCGCGCACCGCAGCGCTCAAACTTCGCGATAAGATTAATCATTTCAGGGAAAAGTACTTTTAGTCTCAGGTAGTTCTCCTGAAATTCTTCTGTTCAGATTGCCATGCGCACGCCCCGGCACATCCACGAGCGATTTCTCCACTTCATCTGGCGAAACAAATATCTCGCCCTCGATGAGCTAAAGACCCTCGATGGCAAGCGGATCAAAATACTTGGCCTCGGAATTCCCAATCGTGATGCTGGACCA
>JAHEZR010000132.1:0-2888 GCA_023251005.1 Ignavibacteriota bacterium
TCTCGTTTGTTGTTCATCGCTTCGGTCAATCCATCGGAATAAAAGAAGAAGAGCTTGCCCGCTTTCAATTCCTCCTCAAATATTTCTAATTCATTGCCAAAAATCGAGCCGGGCTCCAATCCCAATCCCATTCCTTTTCCTCTCAGCATCGAGATTTGACCGTTCGACGCGATGAGAGCGGGATTGTGCCCTGCCCGACAAATCGTGACCTTCTTCTGTGAGAGGTCGAAGAGCGCAAGGATCATCGTGATGAATGACTTCCGCTCAATGCCGTCATAGATCCGCCGGTTTACCTCGACAAGAATTTCCTTCGGTGAGGAGTAGACTCGACTCGCGAGCTGTATCATCCCTTGAATCTTCGACATGTAGAGAGCGGCCGACATCCCCTTGCCGGAAACATCTCCTACAACAACGAGAAGGCGATCCTCATCGAGTTTGATGAAGTCGTAGTAGTCGCCGCCGACGGTCCTCGCGGGAATGGAAATGCCAGCGATATCCAGGCCGAAAACCTTCGGACTTTTTTTGGGTAGAAGTCCCTGTTGAATCCGGCGCGCGAGCAAGAGCTCTTCTTCATATTTCTGGTTTTCGATTTCCTCCTTGTGAAGCCGCGCGTTCTCGATGGCAATTGCTGCCTGATTAGCCACCGTTTGAAGCAAATCAATATCTTCTTCCGAATAAGGTCTCTCGGATTCCTTTGGCCCGAGATGGAGGATACCAATCAGATGATCGCGTGAGAACATCGGAACGGCAAGAACGATCCCCGTCTTGAGAATCTTTTCTTTATCCTCAGTCCTCAAATCGAGCTCGGGGTTATGGTTAAGGTTGTAGAAGATGCGCGGAGATCGCGTACGTTCGAGAAGAGCAACAAGCGAGTGCTGCCCTTTCTGAAAATCACAGTCGGAACCATTCATTCCCTTTTGCATGACCGTACTACAGCCGATTTGACTCGGATCGTACAAGCAGATTGCAACTCCTTTGACATGCATGCGACTCAGAATGCTCGTGGTAACGCTCTCCATGATCTCGTCGAGGTTCATGAGAGTGGGAAGACGCTGGCTGAATTCAACGAGCGCTTTCTGATAGCTGTACCTTTCACGGTAGAATCGACGGTCCACGAAATGTTGGACGCGTTGCTTCAATGGCTCAAAGACCAATGCAATGACAACGATCGCTGCGATCATAAGCGCGGGATTATTCTGACCAATAACATCCCGAAGGAGATTACCAATCCCGAACACGATACTTAAATAGATCGCCGCTACGCTCGCTGTGATCATACCATAAATAAGGCTCCGTTTCACCACGATCTCGATGTCCATTAGCCGGTAGCGGAAAATCGCATACCCAAAGGAAAGAGGAATCGCCGCGACAAAGAGAACCGGGATGCCCCGCCACGGATAGAGCACAAGTGTAATCGAGCTGCCACGGGATGCCGCGAGGTAAAGAACAAGGTAGAGCAGCGCAAGCAGTCCGATGATCGTACCCCAGAGCACGACCCGTAGCGGCCTTCTCTCTTCGGTCGACTTCACCTCCCGATAACTGTTAAGGTAGATCGCGAAGCCAACAGCGATGTAAGCAAGGAGAAGAATCCTTAAGACGGATGCCAGGGCTGGGGCAGTATCATTAAAGAAACCAACGGCCATCGTTTGGACAAATGTAAAAAGGTAGATAGAGGGGATAACGAACCGGTGGTTCTGTACAACTTTCTTCGTGAACGGAAAATGGAAGAAAAAGTGAACGAACAGGGCCGGGAAAAGAGTCGCAGCAGCGATGGTGTTAAAGATCTTCCAACTTGGGAAGACAAATTTCGCCGGGATGTTGAAGAAGATCATCGACGAGACGGACAGGAAGAAGAACAATTGAGGAACTCTCTCCTTCGGCTTGGAAACTCCAACAACATAACCTATGAGCAGGAAAAAAAGTCCAAGAATATAAGAAGCAACCCAGGTGAAGCTGAATTGCTTTCTTATCATAATTGGCTTCACCATTTTGATACCTGCGCGCTCGATCACGTAGATCGCAGTGTCACCCGCTTCTATTGTGTTGAGAATGGCTTGAGCACCCCAGCCGTTCCTAAAGGTCTTGGCATTGATGTTAAGGAGAAGATCTCCGTCCTGGAGGCCCGCCTGCTCTGCCACACCGCCGGGCACAATGTCACGGATAAGCACCCGAAGAGTGTCCCCGTATCCTTCGTCCACCCACGCGCAATCGTCGCTGGCTGGAGCATTCATGAAGGTTCTATCGGCAAACCAGATCGTGCCGACAACCAGAGCGTAGGACGCGAGAACAGTAAACGCTACCTGGAGAATTCTAGGAGAAAACCTATTTAACCATCGCATAGAAGGGAATCCGGGTTGAGTGGAGAATCCATTGTCGACGCTTAGGTTTACGAAGATTCTTCATCGCTTGTTGCGGACTTCCATCTCTTACAATCGATACCCAATTGTGAAATAGACTCGATACGGCCCAAAACTCAGTGGATTATTTGGCAGATCTCGTCGGAAGAGAAAACTTCTTCCCACAGCAAACTCTGCCGGTCCGACCGGCGTGTCGAGAGCAAGTTCGGCTCCGACCCCATGATGGAAATCGCGCAATCGAATATCTTCCGGAACGCGCCACACCGATCCGAGATCGTACCGAATTTTCAAATAGCTGTCGAAGATGATCTTGAAGGGCAGTGCCAAGCGATATTCAAAATTGATGAGGAAGATTTGCCGACCCCTCCGGTCATCATCGCGCAGCCCAAAGAGTGACTCCTGTCCCCCAAAATTAAACTGCTCGGAAAGTGGTAAAGTCTGGTCAGCGTAGCCAAACGTGAATTTCGGGTGGAATGTGTGAACCTTAAAATGCGTCGAGAAATACTCATAGGTAAAAAAAATCTTTGAATA
>JAHEZR010000132.1:2898-4237 GCA_023251005.1 Ignavibacteriota bacterium
TAAGAAACTTCGCTGCCAAATGCGGAGAGTGCAGATTCATAATAGGCTTTCATGTACATCCCGCCAGTCGGATAGGGGTATCGATTCTGAGTATCTATGGTGGAGCTGAGCTTGAGGCCAACGAGTCGAAACTGTTCCGGCACGTAACCCGTTCCTGAGAGCCCTTTGATTTCGTGCCGCTCGACTCTTAATTCACCTGTGACGTTCCCAAGTCGTCCCACCTGTGTGCCCAACGTCAACGAACTGCCGTACTTGATCTCGCGATATTCTCCACTCTGCTCGCGGACCCATCGGCTAATACGTGAAGACAGCCCATCACGGTAAGCAAAAATGTCGCGGAACTTGTGATAGGCCTCGAGATCAAAAGAGAAATAAGAATTGAAGATTCTATTCGACTTATATTCCAACCGGAACTCTCGATTGCGCGAGCCGCCTGCAAAGTCGAATCCCACTTCCGTTGCTGTGCCGTAGAGATTTTCGTTTCTCAAGTCGATGGAGACTTGAGTGTTGCGTTCGTTATCGACGCGCACACCAAAACGTGCCAGCTCGGGGCTTTTCTCCTTCAACTTGATGACGAGGACTGGTTTTTCATCCTCATACTGCACGTTCAAGAGAACTTGCTGGAACAGATTCGTGCTCATGAGATGCGTCAGCCCCTCATTCGCTTTTCCAAGGGAAAAATATTCGCCCGCTGAAAGTGGAAACTCTCTCAGGATCACGTAGTCCCTTGTTCTCTTATTTCCATCGATTGTCAACTTTTCGATTTTCCCCTCATCGATCCACAGCGTTGCCATACCCCTCGCTTCATCGAAGTAAACGGAATCAACTCGAGCAAGCGAGTACCCTTCGTCCCGATATGTCCGCAGGATCGATTCAAGTACTTCCGTACCCTCATAATGATTGATGACCTTGCCGAGAAGAGAGCGGAGCTTTCCCATGAGGACAGAATCAGGGAGGAGAGCAACCCCCTGTAGCTTGACACCCTTGAGGACTGGATTATACTTCACTACATAGGCGAGATGTGAAGCAGAACCGTCGTTGAGCACTTCTGCATAGACGTCCGCGTAATCGCCGAGCCTGTAAATCTCCTCGAGATGCCGCTGAATCGTTCCCTCATGGACTCCCGATTCATGTGACGAAAGAATCGCTCGCTTGAGACTATCTGGGATCGAATCACCTCGGAACTCGACCGTCGGGACATCCTCAGCGAGATGAGACGTGCCCCCTCGAGCGTAAAGCGGAGGAAGGAGTCGGGTTTCGATCTCTCCAAGTTTCTGCTCTGCAGCCAGCTCACCAACCTGGATGATTGAGTCGAGATTCGTGAAATCTGATGAGAGGT
>JAHEZR010000022.1 GCA_023251005.1 Ignavibacteriota bacterium
GAACGAGGAGCGCAACCTGATTTCCGTCCATGACTGCCTTGAATGCCGCGCGAACGGCAACCTCTGTCTTTCCGAAACCAACGTCTCCGCAGACAAGGCGGTCCATCGGATGTCCTTTCTCCATGTCTTCCTTTACCTCAAGTGTCGCGCGGGCCTGATCCGGTGTGTCTTCATAGATGAACGAGGCCTCAAGCTCCTTTTGCCAGTGTGTGTCCTGTGAGAAAGCAACGCCGCTCTCCTTTTTCCGCGCAGCATAGAGAGTGATGAGATCACGAGCGATGTCCTTGATGCGTTTCTTCGCACGGTCCTTCAGTCGGTCCCATTCGCCAGTACCTAGGCGAGTGAGTTTGGGCACGTATCCTTCCTTCGACGAGTATTTCTGGATCCTGTTGACATAATTGAGATTGACGTAGAGGACATCGTTTTCGGCGTACGTCACCTTTACGGCCTCTTGTTCAACGACACCCACTTTGATTTTTTCAAGGCCTGCGAACTGACCGATGCCGAAATCCACGTGCACAACGTAATCACCACGCTTCAGCGACTGCAATTCTCGCAACGAAAAACCTTTGAAGGCATGTCGTTTCCCGTTTCCCCGGCGCCGACCGCGACCGAAAATTTCATGTTCTGTGTAGACAGCGATGCGGGCAGACGGAAAGATGAAGCCCTGGTGGATAGATTCAGTTAACAGTTGATAGTTGATGGTTGAGAGTTGAGCGTCGGAGTGCGAGACTTCAGTCTCGAATACTAAGCTAGAAGCCGACACTTTGGTGTCGAACACCGACATCCCCTCGCGGGGCACGGGGGGTGTATCAGGACGAGTCTCGATCTCCTCAATGAGTTCCTGCAATCGATCTGCGAGAGGCTGAGTGTCACAAAGAAGATAGATGGCATAACCCTGGCTTGCGAGGGATTGGAGATTTGAGTAAAGAGAGTTCACGCTGCCGTTAAATGCGGGTTGAGAAACACAGCCGAGGTTGATTTGGGATTTGTGATTTGTGATTTCGGATTTGATTTGTGTACTGAGGATTCTTGAAAATCGAGTGGTGGCTTTCTCGATCGCATCCCAGGTGAAAACGTGATCATCGGAGCCGGGTCCAGCTTCGTGAATCTCGCGCTCGATCAACGTGGGATCGTCGAGGAGAATAACAGCGCCCGGGCCAAGATAATCGAAGAGGGAGTAACTGTGGCCATCTCTTTTGGCTCCATCACCAGATTGTTCCCCTGCGGCAAGTAAGTTGGGGACAAGCTGAACAACCTGGAGCTCCTTGATCGACCGCTGAGAGAGGACGTCGAACTCGCGGATGGACTCGACAGTGTTCCCCCAGAATTCGAGTCGGATGGGGTTTTCACCGACGAAGGGAAAGACATCGACGATGCCACCGCGGACGGCGAAGTCTCCGTAGCCCTCGACGAAATCTTTTTTCTCAAATCCAATTGTCTCAAGGTTGCTGAGGAAGCTTTCAAAAGTAATTTCCTTGTCGACTTCAATCTCGATGGCGTGCTCACTGAAGCTCTCTGGGATTGGGAGCTTCTCGAGTAGTGCAAGGGGATGTGTAACGACTGCACCACCGTCTTCTCTCGCCAGGGCACCGAGCGTCTCAATTTGAGAGATAGAAACGGTTGGCGAGACTGCAGCAACTCGATGCGTGTGTTCGCTTGAAAAGTACCTCACAGCAGCAGAGCCGATGAGAAGCTCGAGATCATCTCTCATCGTCGCGGCTCTATCAGCGTCCGAGGCCACAAGAACCAACTGCGCCGACGACTCTGTCTCCGAAGCTTTTTCATACACCGCTGCCGCCACAAACGCCAGAAGCGATCCCGCCACACCGTGAAGAATAAGCGGCGACTCCTTATCGAGTGCGGCAAGCTGAAACCGCAGCTTCTCAAAAGCCTCCGTCCGAAAGATCTTCTGTTTGAGCTTCTCAATCATTTCCTTGAATCCTGAATCATAAATCCTATATCCACACAGCCATTCCCTAGGCCAAAAACACCTCGCCCCTGCCACGCAAGCAAAGAGAACTTGTGCAGCAAGGGTTTTGCGTAATGAAGATAGTGAAAACCTAGGGCAAGGTCAAGAAGTGAGCGGACTTCTTCGCGCAGAACAACAGACTCTCAAAACCCGATTGCCTTCTTGTAACAGTAATCAAATAACAATTGCCATTCAGTCTGTTGGATCTGTCTACAGAGATCTTCGCCCGAGGCGCGGCCCGTCACGCACGCCTCGCAGACATCGACAAAGGCAAGGGGATCCCAACGCGATTGCTTCACAAGGAAGAATGTTGAGCTGTCAGGCTTGAGGTTGTTAACCAAATTCTTGGCCTTGCTGTGAAGAGCTGCAAAGATGGGATGTTCACCGACTCGTCGGAACCAGTACTTGCTGTTTGAGAAGTCTCTTTCTCTTCGATGCATGATCGCGTGCCAGTATGCTGCTTCTTTCGTCTCGAGCTGTTGAGCAATGTGGTGGCACTCCTCAAGGTAATCGTAGAGCAGCCAGAGCCCAGCCAAACAGAGATGCGCTGCTGTCTTATCAGCAATTTGCTGTGGGGCAAAACCTTTTTCAATGGTTAGGGACTTAAGGACCGGTTTAATGCTTTTTTCCGGCGTGCCCGAATCGAGCGGCGTGAGCCTATATTGCTGCAGGAGATTGGAGAAAAAAGGAGTGTATCCCTTACTCACGGCAAATCCTGCTTCAGATGCCTCGAATCAAGTTTGGTGGTCACTGTTTTATGCCGCCAAATAGAGTGATGGGTCCATATTTCCAGAAACATTCAGGCTGCGAAAAGCCTGCCGCTGCAAGTGCAGAGAATTCCTCGTGCAGCGAAAAGTATCGGTCTTCCTCTGCCCAGTCGGCGAAGTGCTTCTGTACCTCTTCCTCTGTCATGCCGTTACTTTTCATAAAGCCTCCCCAGAACCTGTAAGTGGCATCCTTCACACGCTTCTCTGTACTCATTGTCGCGTCACCGTTAAAAAATATTCCGGGCTTGCGCAACGCCCGAAAGATCCGCGAATAAATTTCTGTTTTCCCCTGAAGCTCCTTAATGTGGTGCAATGCCAAAGATGCAACGACCGCATCGCATTCCGGCAGTGGCTCCCCAAAGGACTTTTCTAATAGCCGAACTCGATTCTTATACTTCGAGAGTCGCTGTTCAGCCACCGCAAGCATCTTCGGATCAGCATCCCAGATTTCGATCCTTGCACCCGAATACCTCTCTGCCAGGGCATAAGCGAGTGACCCGGTTCCCCCACCGAGGTCTATCATGCGGCCGTCCGGTGGAAGGACTGTTGCGAGCAATTCCACCTGCATGGCATGCATGGCCTCGTATCCGGGAATAAACATGCGGATGATTCGGTCGTACTCACTCGCGGGCAACTGGAGGTGTGTTTCAACAGAGTGCGGCATAGGTCAGGGAATGTTCATAATCACCCAGGCGTTGCCTTCGTCGCCGGGTTCGAGCTTTGCTTTGAACTCCATCCTTTGTCGCTTCATCGATTTACCTCGCCCTGCTGTTCATAGTTTAATGCGGCGAAGAGAGAATAAATTCGTTTCCATCGACATCGGCAAAGATCGCATAAGTGCCCCAGGGTTGTTTCGTGGGACCTTCGCTGAACTTCACGCCTCGCTTCTTGTACTCGGCGTAGGTCGCCTCGACGTTTTGACAAGCAAAGGAAAGGTTTGGACAGTTGATGGGCATCTCGGGTGAAGGCGGAAAAAGCACTAGCTTTGTTTCTCCTCCCGGTGGCTGAACCTCGAGCCATCGCACACCTTCGCCGAAAGGCACATCGCTGGTTTTCTTGAAACCGAGCACGTTGGTGTAAAAGTCCAGCGCCTTGTCCTGGTCTTTCACCGGAATGCTGACGAATTTGACGTGAGTGATCATGGCGGGCCTCGAGGGCAATGAGAACTGGTCGGTTAAACGAAGGGAATGTAATTGAAATCTCAGAGGTTTGCAAGTGGGAACAGATCATGGAACCGAGGAAAGGCGAAGAAAAAAGCCGCTCCGGACGACCAGAGCGGCCTTGCTGCTTTGAGTGTACTTAGCGTACTCCGCGATAGAGCTTATTTGACTCGCTCGAAGGTCATCACGACGGGGTTCTCTTTTCCCTTCGCAAGCAAAACCCATTCCTGAGAAAAGTGATCGGCGTCCTTGAAGGTGAAGGTAAGCTTGTGCATATGGGCATCGTCCTTCGTCTTTAGATTCGTTGCGTCCACGAACTTGAAGACGAGCTTGTTCTCATCCTTACTGCTTCTGTCGAGTCGCATGCGGGGTTGGTTGCCCAACGAGCAGTAATGAGTCATCATCACCTTGTCGTTATCGCTATGGTAGATCGTCACCATGCTCCCTTCTTGTTCTCCCGTATCGAGAGTTTCCATCAAGGAATTATCGGCCGAGACGAGCTTGTAGGAAACCGTGATGGGCTTTCCACCCGGATCTGTCCCTTTCCACGTCCCAACGAGTGCTTTAAGTTTATCGAGTCCACCTTTCTCTGCCGGTGGATTTGCCGCGACGATTGATACCACCGTAAACAAGACGATCGAGACGAGCATGAAGCGTTTCATCTTGTACCTCCTTTTTATGGTTGAAAAATACGAACATGTACGAATAAATGCAATTCTCTCAGATGCAAATGCAGCTTGGCTGGTGGTGGTAATGGGAGTCCTTGCGTCCTATTCTGATTTGGGAACTTCTGGTCGCCGTTCCAGCGGTGTTCCGCGAAACACTCGCAGTGCACATCTGCGTTATGTTCTGAAGAACAAGCATGTTATAAAACGTCTCTTTTCTCCCCCTCTCACATCCCGCTTGATAGCCCACGAGAGGGGAACTTAGAGCACACCGTTCTGGCCTCTCACGATGCTCGTTTCTTCTTTTTCGTCAGCCTCCGCTGCACCGCTTCACTCGTGAGTTCACGGAGTGCATCTGCAGCAATCCATTTTGCGCTGGGCGAATCCAACTTCTGAATTTCCTTTGCGGTTTCGATCGCTTTCTTGTTCAAGTTAAGATTCCGTTTCCCGATTTGCCGCAGTGCCCAGTTCACGGCCTTCTTCACGAAGTTCCGCTCATCGATTGCTTCTCGCTTGATGATGGGAAGAAGCGAAAGAAATCGCCTGTCCTCAGCTTCCTTGTCGTGAACTGCTAACTCCGCTATGAGCGAGAATGCTGCCCTCTTCACGAATTCTTCCCCGCCAGATCCCGACTTGTCGGGACGGCCTGGCTTTCTACGGCTCCACTCCACGGCTTTTTTCCAAACAAAAGGAGTTCTATCAAAGAGATTTCCACAGCACCCATCACACACAGCCCAGTTGTCAAAATCTCTTACCCACCGTTCCATCTGCTTTTCAGTTACTCTCAATGGCTCATCTACGAATGCTGCGAGGATACGAGCCTCAAGCACACGCGACGACCAAAGTCCTTGCGCAAGCTCGTGATCCTTCCCGATCCCGCGGGCAATCTTTCTTAGAACGGGTACAGAAATCCCATAGGCTTTAGCGCTTCGAATTCCAAACCGCGCCATCCCTTCGACGGCCTTCGGGTCAGCAAGAGATCTTAAGCGTCTAAGAACGGACTTGAGTTGGGTGGCGGACATTGCATCAGATTTTTCTGTAGATCGAGAAAAGAAAAACGCACTTGACTTGTTCTCTCCACAGTAGGGAAAAATTTCTCAAACCGCGACTCAGAACATCTCGATCTGCCTCTCCGAAGTACGGACGAAGTACTCAGTCGAGAGCTCTACTCTTCTCTCGTTGAGATGATACTTCTTACACGTCAAGCGGAAGAGATCCTCAATGCTTACTGCTACTTTACCCTCGCCGCGCATACGAGTTCCAAATCGACTGTCACTGAGTTTGCCTGCACGAACTTCCCGCAGCCGGTTGATGATCTTCGGCGCACGGTCAGGCAGCTCTCGCTGCAGCCAATCCAGGAACAGGGGCTCAACTGATCCGGGCAATCTCACGATAATGTATCCTGCGCTAATCGCCCCACGTGCGGCCGCCTCTCGGAGAATTGCTGGCAGCTCTTCATCTGTCAGGCCGGGAATGATTGGTGCAGCATTCACACCGACAGGAATCCGATTGCTGGCCAAAATTTCGAGAGCCTCGAGTCGCTTGGCTGGTGTTGAGGTGCGCGGCTCCATCACTCGGACTAATTCCGGATCAAGAGTGGTTATGGAAATGCGAATGTGAACGAGGTTTAGCAATGCTAATTCCCGCAGGATGTCAATGTCGCGGGTGATGAGAAAATTCTTCGTGATGATCTCCACGGGGTTGCAGTATTTGAGGAAGGCCTCGAGGCAGCGGCGTGTTAGCTGAAGCTTTCGCTCAATCGGTTGGTAGGGGTCCGTGTTCCCAGAAAATGCAATGACCTGCGCCTGCCAGGATTTTCGTTTAAAGGTCTCCTCAAGTAATTGAGGAGCGTCCGGCTTCACAAGAATTTTCGATTCGAAATCAATACCTGCTGAAAATCCGAGGTACTCATGGGACGGTCGAGCATAACAATAAATGCACCCGTGCTCGCAGCCGCGGTATGGATTGATGCTGTAGGTGAAGCCGAGGTCGGGGCTGTCGTTCTTCGCAAGAATCGAGCGCGACGTATCGACAAAAAACTCTGTTCTTATCGTGCGCTCGTCTTCCCATTCCTCTTCGATCGGCTCGACGTGGAGTTTCTCAAATCGATTTGGGGGGTTGAAACTCGCCCCACGTCCCTTGATGGAGTTCGGCATGGAGGAAAAGTAAGGAATTCCTCCGAACGTTGCAAACTTCCATAGAGACTCTAAGTCGAGCGGCGGTAGCCAAATTCTGCATCTTTCTTACTCCACATGCGTTTTGTTTCTTCTTGTTTGCTTGGGGTTTTATTCTTAAATTTTGTCAAAATTATCCATGCTTGAGTACGCTTCTCGTTGCGAGAAAACTCAAATACTTCCACTGGCAAATTAGGAGAAGCTATTATGAAAAACTGGCTAATGCCCTTTGCAGTAGCGATAAGCCTCCTCGGTGTGGCCTTCTTTCTCGCCGCCTGCGGCAATCAAGATGCTCCAATTGTTTCGTCGGAGTCTCCGCAGCAAGGGTTGTCCGCGGTTGCAATTCAAACGGGCAATGGTAGCAACCTAGCGGGCGATGCAGGAGCGACTAACCCTCGAGCGGTCGTGGCCACAAAAACAGTGAATTTCTCCGGTCACGATTGGGCTTTGAAGGTAAGCTCTGGAAAAGTTGGCCCGGGCCCGAATCTTTTTTCCGATAGTCCCCAAAACATTTGGGTTGATAGTCTCAAACGTTTGCATTTACGGATAACAAAACAGAAAGGTCGCTGGTATTGTGCCGAGGTCGTCTCTGTGGAATCCTTCAGCTATGGAACCTACCGTTTCTACCTCGATAGTCCCGTCGATGCTCCCGATCCAAACGTCGTCCTAGGCCTCTTCACCTGGAACGACGATACCTCATACAATCACCGCGAGATTGATATTGAGTTCTCTCGATGGGGCAGCGCGAACAACCAAAATGCACAGTATGTAGTGCAACCTTATACGCTCCCGCAGAACATCCTTCGCTTTCAAGAACCATCTGGTTTGAACCAATCTACTCATAGCTTCTTATGGAAGAGCGACGCGGTATCGTTCAAGAGCCTCAAAGGGCTCAACGCCACCGCCCCGGATTCAAGCTACATCATCAAGCAATGGGTGTTCACGGGAACCGTGCCTCAAGCAGGGGGCGAGAATGCGCGTATGAACCTGTGGCTGTTCCGAGGGCGGCCCCCCACGAATGGCCAGGAAGCTGAAATCATCGTCAATAAATTCGAAATCGTTCATTGATCACTGATACTATACTGTGGAGCTTGGCTTCATTTTTTCTTTGGCGGTGTTATTAATGGCAACGACAATAGAGGATTTTTGGGGCAGGAAGGGCCCGCCTCAGCACAAAATTATCCACGAAAGGAGTTCTCGATGAAATATGCGGCGACCGCAGCACTCTGCGTCGTACTGTTAGCATGCCAGAGCCACACGCAGCAGACGTCCAAGCTGAAGAACCAAAAAGACAGTCTTAGCTATAGCATCGGAGTGAACATCGGCAAGAGTTTTAAGCAGCAATCGATCGACGTCGACCCGAATCTCCTCACTCAGGGAATCAAAGACGAGATCGCCGGCGGCAAGATGATGCTTACCGAGGACGAAGCTCAAGCAGTCTTAGCGACCTTCCAAAAAGAGATGGTCGCAAAGCACGACGAGACGACTAAAGCTGTAGCCGAGAAAAACAAAAACGACGGAAGCGCGTTCCTCGTGGAAAACAAGAAAAAAGATGGCATCGTTACGTTGCCCAGCGGCTTGCAGTACAAAGTACTGGCAATGGGCACTGGGAAAAAACCAAAAGCCACGGAGACTGTCAGCGTGAATTACCGCGGAACGTTGATTGACGGCACAGAGTTCGACAACTCATATAAGCGTGGTCAACCGGCAACGTTTGAGGTTAATGGCGTTATCAAAGGGTGGACAGAGGCGCTACAGCTCATGCCTGTCGGATCGAAATGGCAGCTGTTCCTCTCTTCCGATCTTGCCTACGGCGAGCGCGGCGCGGGTCAAGTAATTCCGCCGGACGCAACCTTGATTTTGGAAGTTGAGTTGCTCTCGATTAGTGAGAAGATGAGTCGGTGAGTTTAACCCTGTCCTATTAAAATTTTTAATCGAAGAGGGCTGTAAGACCTAACTTCACATTGAAAAGCAACGATTTCTTCTTACATTCGAGGACACAGATTCAACAAGTTACAAACAACAATTGAAGGAGGTTCGCTATGAAACACCTTCATCCTCTCCACAAAAACCTTCTGAGAATCATGCCTGGCACTCGGAAAAACATCGTTGTTGTCTTTGTTCTGGGGTTGATCGTGATCGGACTCGCTAGCTGTACAAACAGGGCGGATCAAGAGGAACTCAAGAAATTCAGAGATGAAAAAGCATTGATCGAAACATATCTTACACGTTTCGACTCCTTAGACTTTGACGTATTCAGCAACCAAAAATGGGATTTGTTACATGTAAGTCATGGAGATGATATCGTCGTTAACTGGCCCGACGGTCATCATACCAACGGCATCGCAAGACACATTGAAGACCTCAAAGCAATGTTTGTGTTTGCACCCGACACAAAGGTTGAATCACATCCTATCAAATTCGGTTCCGGCGAATGGACTTGTGTAACCGGTGTAATGAGCGGAACGTTTTCCAAGCCTATGCCCATCGGAAACGGAAAAACGATTCCGCCTACGGGAAATAAATTCAAACTGCCCATGGCCACCATTGCCCATTGGAAAGATGGCAGAATGACTGAAGAATCATTATTTTGGGACAATGGTGAATTCATGAAACAGATTGGGTTGGCAAAGTAGTTTGTCATCGATAAAAACAGGGCAGCTCGGAGCAGCGCAATGTTGCTTCGGGCTGTTTGCTTTCTGACGTAGAGCATTGTACCTTGATGACACCGTCTTCGACGCTGGCGTGAAGCGAAGAGAATTTATCAAAACATCTTTAGCGA
This sequence comes from Ignavibacteriota bacterium, assembly GCA_023251005.1. The sequence goes on from JAHEZR010000022.1 coordinate 9,521, forward strand.
GCTTGACAGCGATGGCAACACTGAAAGATCTGCACAGATACGGTGAGGAACTTCCTCCCTCTGAGGAAAGAATGCCCATTCTTTTTGTCGGACATGGCAACCCGATGAACGCGATTAAGGAGAACGCGTTCGCTGCGGGGTGGAGAGCCGTCGGTAAGGAGCTTCCGAAACCCCAGGCCATTCTCTGCATTTCAGCGCATTGGGAAACGCAAGGGACATTCGTGACGTCATTGGAAAAGCCGAGAACGATCCACGATTTCTCTGGGTTCCCTCCTGAATTGTACGAAGTGCAGTATCCCGCACCGGGAAGTCCTGTCCTTGCCCGGCAGACGAAAGAGATCATCAAGAAAGCTGTCGTTGAGCTTGACAAACATTGGGGACTTGACCACGGGTGTTGGAGTGTCGTGCGAAGGATGTATCCCGATGCCGATGTGCCCGTGCTGCAGCTAAGTCTTGACCATTTCAAATCGCCACAATGGCATTATGAGCTGGCGAAAGACCTGGCAGAGTTACGGAAGAAGGGTGTGCTCATCATCGGCAGCGGCAACATGGTGCACAATCTGCGGATGGTGAACTGGGAGAATCCCGACGGGTCATACGATTGGGCCGAGGAGATGAACGCAAAGTTCAAGGAGCACATTCTGAACGGCAAGTACACAGACTTGATCGATTACCCGTCGCTTGGCAAAGCCGCGATGCTCTCCGTTCCGACACCCGAACATTTCCTACCCATGCTGTATGTGCTGGGTTTGAAAGAGGAGAAAGAACAGATCGAGTTCTTCAATGACCGGATGGTGATGGGCTCTGTATCGATGACGTCTTTCAAGGTTAAATAAAGGATACTTACGTGGAGACGCGACATCTTGGCAAGAATGGACCGGCTGTTTCAGCGATTGGGCTTGGCTGCATGGGAATGTCGGAGTTCTACGGTCCACGCAACGATGAAGAATCGATCGCGACAATACAAAGAGCATTGGACCTCGGCATCAACTTTCTCGATACAGCCGATGTGTACGGCGTGGGACACAACGAAGAATTGGTCGGGAAAGCAATCAAAGGGCATCGCGACAAAGTTTTCGTTGCAACAAAATTTGGCAACGTGCGAGGTGAAAATGGTGCGTTCCTCGGCGTCAATAGCAAGCCGGAGTATGTCCGCTCGGCTTGTGAAGCAAGTCTTCGGCGCTTAGGAGTTGAAGCGATCGACCTCTACTATCAGCACCGTGTGGATCCTGATACGCCCATCGAAGAGACTGTTGGTGCGATGGCTGAATTGGTGAAGCAAGGGAAGGTACGGTACCTTGGACTTTCAGAGGCGGCACCAGCGACGACCCGGCGTGCACACAAGGTTCATCTGATCACAGCACTGCAGACGGAGTACTCACTCTGGACGCGCGATGTTGAAGCGGAAATCCTTGCCATGTGTTGCGAGTTAGGGATTGGATTTGTCGCGTACAGTCCGCTCGGGAGAGGGTTCTTTGCTTCGAGGTTCAAATCGGCAGCAGACTTCGCGGAAGGGGATTATCGGAAGAACCATCCCCGCTTTCAGGGAGAAAATCTCGCGAAGAATCTGAAGCTGCTGGAGAGGGTTGAGACCATCGCACGGGAGAAGGACTGCACGCCCGTGCAACTTGCCCTCGCGTGGGTGCTTACGCAAGGAAAGGATGTCGTGCCGATCCCCGGGACAAAGCGCCGAACGTACCTCGAAGAGAACGTCCGTGCTACGGAGATCGTACTGAGTGCTGATGATCTCATGCACCTCAGTGAGGCAGCACCGATAGGTGCGGCGGCAGGTGCTCGCTATCCCGTAGCTGGAATGGTTAGGGTGAATCAATGAAGCTGAAATAGCATTACCTTGATTGCTCGCTCCCAGGCTCTGCGTGGAAAAGGAAATCTCGGCCCGAGGCAACTTCAACCTGTCCCGGGCTGCTTGATTTCTGCTAAAGTGTAACGTATCTTGATGACGAACTATTCGGCGACGGCCTCGGGACATTTCTGATTCTCGCAATGAGCTCTGTTGGTGGCGCCTGGTTTCCCACATCCTTCATGCCCGACTTCATTCAGTCCGTCAGCAAAGTGACGATCGTCTACTGGTCGATAGATGGGTTT
>JAHEZR010000133.1 GCA_023251005.1 Ignavibacteriota bacterium
CGGTTGAAGTGGCGCGAGCGCATCTTCATGATCATCTCGGCTCTCGTGCTCGTAGCGGTGGAGGTTTCCATCGCCGTCGAAAAGCACAAAGCCTTGGTCTTTGCTCTTCTCATCATTGCCCTTGGACTCGCTGCTCGTGAATATGCCAAACGTCGGAAGGTCTTTGTCGCCGCCCCAGAAGTCGCTCCAAGTGAGGCTGAGGTATCTCGCGGGCTAGCGCATGCCTCCACTGCAACCTCGAAATTTCTTGTAGCCTACAAGGAAGGGAGGGATAAGCTTCTTCGATTTGCAGCGTCGGAGGCAAAACAGCATGACGCAATGCTCTTCGTCCTTCAGATCAGAGAGGTGTCGGTCGGCTTCCTTCCTGAAAACCTCCCGAACGGGTCGCACGAAAACAATCGAAAGGTTGACGAGATATGTGGAGAGTACGGAATTGAATTCAAACCGATTTCGATGTACAGCAACGAGGTGGGCTATACGATTGCCGAGAACGCTGCGATGTTAGGAGTAGATCGAGTCATCCTCGGCACACCGAAGCGGACGATGCTCGAGCGAGCATTGAAAGGAAATGTTATCGAGACGGTCTCACACCTCTTGCCCGAGGAGATCCAACTCATAATTTTCGGAGGGTAGAGCTTTTCGTCAGACCGGAAGGTAGACTGTGAAGGCGCTCCCCCTGTTCAGCTCGCTTCGAACTTCGATTCTCCCACCGTGCGCTTCTGCCACCCATTTAGCGATCGAGAGACCAAGCCCACTTCCTCCCATCGCTCTTGAACGCCCCTTATCCACCCGGTAGAACCTGTCGAAAATCTTATTGATCTCCTCTAGCGGGATACCAATCCCCGTGTCTTGAACGGAAATCATCGCTTGCCCGTTGGAATGAATGAGTTCTAAAGATACACTCCCGTGTTCCGGCGTATATTTGATGGCATTATCAATAAGATTAAGAAGAAGCTGGCGCAGGCGAACTTTGTCACCGAGGACGGTGACCTCATCGGCTCTCTGAAGTGTAACGTTGATCCGCTTCTTCTCTGCAAGGACCTCGCAGTCCTCATAAAGGTCAAGCAGAACCTCGTGGAGTGGGACGATTTCGTGCTGAAGTTCCACGCGACCGAGGTCAGCCTTTGAAAGTGTAAGAAGGTTTTCTACAATAGCAGACATACGGATGATTTCTTCAAGGTTACTCGCGAGGACGCGTCGATATTCTTCGGGTGTCTTTTCGCTGTGCAGGGCGAGTTCCACTTCGCCGCGCATAATCGTGAGGGGAGTTCGAAGTTCGTGCGATGCATCGATGGAGAACTGTTTTATCTGGTCAAAAGAGCTTCGCAGTCGAGCGATCATTTCGTTGAAGGTCGATGCGAGACGCCCAAGCTCGTCGTTCACGCCTGAGTGTGGAATCTTCTGCTCCAGATTTTGCGCGGTGATGTGCCTCGCCGTTTTTGTCATCTCGTCCACGGGCTTCAGAGATTTATTCGCCAGGAACCACCCAAGCGCAATCGAGAGAATCACTCCGATCGGGGCGAGGATGAGAAAATGGGAAAAGAGGTTATCGATGACTTCATTGAGTTCCTCAAGTGGATAGGCAACAAAAATTTTCATCCGCTCGTTTTGCATTATCACCATGCGCAACGAGACGTTTTTGAACTCAATATTCTTTACTACCATCGTGTGATAAAATGGGACATCCGAATAGGAGAGACTGTCATTCCCAAGGCTCGGAGACTTGTAAAGCTTCCTGCCGCGCGGATCAGTAATCTGGATGTATTGCTTTTTCGGGTTAAGGAGAGTGTGCTCGTAAATTTGGTTCCATACCTCATCGGCGGGCCCGATTTCTTCTTCCGCTTCGGCCCCGCTTTGTTTTTCCTGCAGTGGAATCTGAACGACCGCAGTTCTCTTCTTCGGATACTTCTTCGAGAGAATTTCATCTAACCATTTGACTTCGTTTCTCAAGGAACGGTCAAGGTTGTCGGAGAGGGTGTTGCCGGTAGTGTAATATGCGGTGAGACCGAAGGCGATCAGCGTCACACCGAGAACGAGGCTGTACCAGGCCGTGAGTTTTGTACGGATTGAACGGATGAACATGGCCTTCTACTCTTTCATGACGTAACCGACGCCACGGACAGTGTGGAAGAGCTTCTTTTCAAACGTGCCGTCGATTTTATTCCGCAGGTGGTTAACGTAAACGTCGATGATATTCGTTCCCGTGTCGAAGTTGTAGCCCCAGATGTGCTCGGAAATGACTGTGCGCGAAAGAGCCTTGTTCTCATTCTTCATAAAATATTCAAGGAGGGCATATTCTTTTGCGGTGAGTTCTATCTCCTTGCTCTGGCGCCGCACATTGCGCGTGAGAGGATTCAGGACGACATCGCCGACACGGAGGAGGGTGGCTTGGCTCGTACTCCCACGGCGTATCAGCGACCGGACGCGGGCGAGAAGTTCGGTTATCGCAAATGGTTTCGTGAGATAATCATCGGCGCCACCATCAAGACCGATAACTCTGTCCTCAACTGAACTCTTCGCCGTAAGGAGAAGCACCGGAGTAGTACTTTTCTTTCCTCTTAGATTTTTCAGTAATGAAAGCCCATCTTTCTTAGGCAAAAGAATGTCGAGGATAATGAGGTCAAAGTCACTGCTGGTCGCAAGCCTCTCTCCACGTTCCCCATCGAAAGCGAGTTCGACCGAATAGTTCTCTCGTTCGAGCGCATCCTTCACGAGATATGCTACCTTCTTTTCATCCTCGACGAACAGAATCTTCATAATCTTATCTTACCTCTTTTTGCCTTAATTATCAAACGAAATATCTTTGATTCGAGTTCAATTTTGGTTATATTTTTCGAGCCAATGATGCCCCATATGCAGCAAAGAATTCTTTCTCCCATCCTGAGTATGCTCCTCCTCTCGGGATGTGGCGTTCAGACGATTGCGATTCGCTCAACGGAAGCTGTAGTAAACTACGGTCTCGAGGCAATCAACGAGGAGTCTGATCTCAAGCTCGCTGAGCAGAGTATTGCTTCGAGCCTCAAACTGCTCGAAGGGTTATTGAAAGGTGACCCTGAAAACAATCATCTACTTTTGCTCGCCTCTCGCGGCTACAGTAGTTATGCGCTCGGGTTTGTCGAAGATGATTCCCTGGAACGAGCGCGAATGTTTTATCTTCGTGCCCGGGATTACGCGCTAAGAATCCTTCGCCAGGACGAGCAGTTCTCCCAGGTGTGGGACAAGGATCTCGAATCTTTCCAGCAGGCACTTTCGGCGTTTGGCGCTGACGACGTTCCTGCTGTTTTCTGGGCTGCCAACGCTTGGGGTAATTATATCAGGTTAAACCTCACGGATCCGGCAGCCATCGCCGATCTCCCAAAGGTCGAGGCACTTCTAAAGTTTGTTCTTGCCAGTGAGGAGCCGTATTTCTATGGCAGTACACATCTGGCTCTGGGGATTCTGCTTGCAAGCCGTCCGAAAATTCTCGGCGGTGATCCAGAAAAGGGACGTGAGCACTTCGAGCGCTGTATCGAAATTATGAAAGGAAAATTCCTCTTGGCGTATCTCTACTACGCAAAAACCTACGCTGTCCAAACTCAGAACAAGGAGCTTTATGTGAACCTTCTCCACAAAGTGGAAGAAGCATCGCTCGACGTCCTCCCCGAGCAGCGGCTTGCCAACGCCATAGCAAAGCAAAAAGGGAGGAGACTCATGGCGAAGCTTTCGGAGTATTTTGAATGATTGTGAAGAGTGTAGCGCTCATTCTCAGTCTGTTCGCTTTTGTTCCCTCAGTATCGATATCGCAGGAACACGTCATCAAGTTTGCGACTCTCGCGCCCGACGGTAGCACCTGGATAAATGTGATGAAAGAGTATGACAGTGCCGTCCGGAAGGAAAGTGGTGGCCGACTTGGGTTTAAAATTTATTCTGGCGGGAAAGCAGGAGACGAGAAAGATGTTTTGAGAAAAATTCAACTCGGTCAATTTCACGCAGCTGGTTTTACGGGGGTTGGATTGGGCGAGATCGCTCCGAAAGAGCGCATCCTCGACTCGCCATTCCTTTTTGAGAATTATGATGAGGTGGATTATATCTACAAGACTTTTGATACTGAATTCTCACGAGCTTTTGAAGACAACGGCTATGTGCTGCTCGGTTGGGCAGAGGTCGGATTTGTCTACATCTTCAGCCAGA
>JAHEZR010000134.1 GCA_023251005.1 Ignavibacteriota bacterium
ACTGAGTACCATCATCACGGTCCCAAGCCTAATCATAAAAAAGTTTGGGCTCGTGTGCCAAAAGTCATAAGTACTGTATACACGTCTCATCAATGGATCAGAACCAATTCCCAGTATCACAATTACTGCACCGCTCCAGAAGATTCTGGCTACGATCTTCCTCTCTTCGCCCTTCTGGAGAGCAGCAAGAAAGAGTTGAGAGGCGAATGTCCCGCAGAACACAAACGCTGACCACGGGAAAAGTGGGAACACCGAACGCTGTTGGACATTGAAATAGCTTGCGACGGGAAGAGAAAAGATCTTCGTGAAATCATAATCCCAAACCACCGGGGTTGAGAACACCAGAACTGTTGCAAGGATAATAACAGAATACCTTAGCCAGAGCTCACGGCGAACAATCAGCAGAATCAGGAGCAGAAGGAGAAGGCTAACAGCGATCGTGTGAAGAATGTCCACTTGAAAGAAAGAGGCGATATCCTGCGGTGTTGCTTCTTGAAGAGTTTTTTTGAGTGAAAAATAAGGAAGATGAAGAACGTAGGCTAAAAGGAGAATGAATAACAAACGGCCGATTTGACGGAAGAACCCTCTCCTCAGAAGCAGATACTCTTGCCACTTGCGTTGAGACGCAAATGCAAAGGTGAATCCCGACATGAAGAGGAATGCCGGTGCAACTGTGCCGTTAACGAAGTGGATGATTTCAAATACCGTAGTCTCCTTAAGGTCAGGTCGCAGCAAACCATTAACAATGTGCGCTTCAATCATCAGGATCACCGCCCAACCGCGCAGCAAGTCAACAAACAGATAACGGACTTTCGCCTGCTCAGCCATGGGTTGTGGTCAAATGACTTTCATCTTTTTGCCGACGGTTTCAAAAATATCGAGCGCGCGATCAAGATCTATCTTCGTGTGTGCGGCAGAGATTTGTGCCCGCAATCGTGCTTCGCCGCGAGGCACAACTGGAAACCACAAGCCCTTGATATACACTCCAGTTTTTAGAAGTGCCACACTCATGTTCTGCGCGATCGATGCTTCGCCGAGCATGATGGGAACTATCGGGTGTTTTCCTTCGAGGATCTTGTAGCCCAATCGGGCGATTTCGCGGCGAAAGTAGATCGTGTTATCATGAAGGCGACGAACGATGGATGAGTCTTTTTTGAGAAGGTCCAGCGCAGCCATCGTTGCACAAATAATGGAAGGAGGAAGAGAATTTGAAAATGTGTACGGTCGGGATTTTTGTCTAAGAAAGGAAATCATCTCTTTCGAGGCACTCACGAAACCACCCGCGGCGCCTCCGATTGCCTTTCCCAGGGTTCCGCTGATCACGTGAATTTTGCCGTGGACTCCAAGTTCCTCGGGCGTACCACGGCCTCTCTTTCCCAATGCCCCGATGCCGTGAGAATCGTCAACGAATAGGATCGCATGATAACGCCTTGCTAACTCCACAAGATCCGGAAGAGGTGCAAGGTCGCCTTCCATACTGAAGACGCCATCTGTGGCAATGATTCGAAACCGGTAGCCCGTTGACTTGTCCTCCTCCAGCATTCGCTCTAATCCTTTAACATCTCGATGCTCGTAGATCTTCTTGTCGACCAACTCTGCTCGACAGAGGCGCTGGCCATCAATGATACTTGCGTGATTCAATCGATCACTGTAAATGACGTCCTTGTAGTTCTCAAAGCCAAGTTTTTCGTTTGTGAGAGAGGCGAAGAATCCCTCGTTTGCGGAGAAGCAAGAGGAATAAAGAATCGTGTCTTCAGCTCCCAAAAATATGGAAATTTTTTTCTCCAGCTCAAGATGAATGGTTTGTGTGCCACAGAGAAATCGCACAGAAGCTACCCCGTACCCATACTTCTTCGTCGCTTCAATTGCCGCCTTTTTGACCACAGGGTGATCGGATAAGCCAAGGTAGTTGTTCGAGGCAAGCATTACAACTTTCCTTCCCCGAACCCTGACGACACCCGCTTGTGCACTCTCGAGTGGAGTTTCGTACTTGTACATCCTGTTCTCTTCGAGTCGGGCGAGTTCGGCCGAGAGAATCTTTTGGACATTGATCATTGAATTTACTCCATGGATGGCAATTAGGATCGGAAGTGAATCTACGGCCTGAGGAGGACCTTCACTGCATCACCGTTCATAATTCCATTGAATCCCTTTTCGTATTCTTCGAGCGGTAGGTCATGCGAAATGAAACCGGAATCGACGAACGTCTTTGCGAGCCCTTCTTTGAGAATCTCCGTCATGAGGTCCCACGTTTCAAATACTCTTCGACCGATGATTCCATGGATCGTGATGCCCCGGAAGATGATGTCCTTCGAGAAATCCACCACCATTTGTCCACCGGGTAAGCCGAGAAGCGAGATTGTCCCTCCCATCCTCACGATTCTGAAAGCATCCTCATAAGCTCTGTAGTTTCCAGACATCTCGAATACAACATCGACGCCCGTCTCTCCCGTCTCTTTCATCACGGTCTTGTGGAATCGCTCTTTTTCTCGATCGATGTTCACGTCAAAACAATCGCGTGCACCGTAGAGCTTTGCAAGCCTGAAGCGATGGTGCTCGAGTTTTTCATGCGTGAATTCCCCATGAGATGCATCTGTTACAAAGATCTTTGAAGCCCCAGAGTGCTTTGCAACGGCAACCGCCATGAGTCCCTGTACTCCGCAACCAAGCACTGCAACGGTTTTCCCCTTCACTGGAACTGACTGCACCGTGTGAGTGGCGTTCCCGATTGCATCCATGAACGCAATGACTTCGACTGGAATTTCATCCTCCTCAAAGAGGAGAACATTCTCCGCTGGGACTGTGAGGTATTCTGCAAATCCCCCATCTTGCTGAATTCCCTTGAGGACGGTGTTCCTGCACACGTGTTTTTCACCGTGACGGCACTGGTAACACGTTCCACAGGTGAGGTGCATCTCTGCCGTCATGTTAAAGTTCTCCTCCAAAAAATCTAGAAACTCTTTGTCACGAGCGACCTCAGTAGCACCCCAAGTCCCAACAAATTTATGGACGAGCTTACTCTTCTTGCTCTTCTCAGCGAGTCTTCCAGCGAGGATCTTCCTTGCTTTGGCGCCAGCGTCAACGATCTTGCCGCAAAATTCATGGCCGAGAGTTACGTTCGGCCCCGAGATCCCAGACATCTCCTCACGCAAGGACTCCTTCGAATTGTAGATTCCGACATCCGTCCCACAGATGCCGGCGGCGGTCACCTTTACTTTGACATCGCTTGATTCCTTCACCTCCGGAATCTCTTTCTCGACCAGATCGAGGCCCTTCTTCCACTCTTTCCCCGGCTCGGGACGCTCCTTCGCAACCGCCTTCATTCGCTTCATCTGCTGATCTCTTTATTCATCTAAGGGTACAGAGAAAACTCATTTCTTCAACTTCTTCCATTCTTCATAAATTTTTCGGATGTCCTGGAGAACCTCGTTGTCAATTTGATTATCGCTCCGTACACGCTCATCATAGTTTTCCCAGTACATGAAATCCTGGAGATTCTTCTTAGTGACGATATTAAAGTTCCCGTTCACTTCGGCCTTGTAGAATCCACGATCCTTCATGATCTGCTGAAGCTCACGGCAAAGTGTCTCATCGATTTTCAAAAGATTCCTTGGGTCCGTCTTGAAAAAATACAATTTGTGCATCGAGTAAAGTCGTTCAAGTTCCTCGAGAGGATGCGGATGGTCATAGATGCTGATATCGATGAAATTATCAAGCTCGCCTTGATAACCAGCTCCTTTGCGGACGACAAGGAGCGCCGCAGACTGCTCGCCACGACGGTCGCCGCCCGCTTTCCCACCTGCAACGAGAGCTGCAACAAGTTTGTCCGAAAGAGAACCCTTCGTCTCCTTGAAAGTTCTCGCCATGGCCTCAATGGTCTCTTTTCCAACGAGAATGTTCCCCTGAGCTGTGAATAGCCTGCCATTTACTACCTCACCCCGACCTCCCCAGTTACCACCGGCATTTCCTCCAGCCCAGTCAAAAGTGTTTTTCCCTGTCCATGTCGCTGCATTTCCCTTTGCATCGACTATCCCAGCCTGACGTTCTTCACGAAGGGAGTCATTCGCGACAAGAATTTCTAGCGCCTCTTCCGCTGTTGCACCATTTCGCATAAGAGCGAGTCCTCTCGGGCCGTAACTCGC
>JAHEZR010000135.1 GCA_023251005.1 Ignavibacteriota bacterium
TAGTGTTGAGCAGATAATTCGAAATTTCCCATCGCTGAGTAGACTGATCCCAACTCAGCGTTGAATTCAGGATCTCGAGGCTGGAGTGTGATCGCTCGGATAAACGCGGCGATCGCCTCTTGATACTGGCCGAGCTCCACCCGGACTTCACCAAGATAAAAGAACCCACGTGCATTGTCCTTTGCTCGAGCAAGGCCTTGTGAGAGACAGCTTAAAGCGGAATCCAAATACAATCTCCTTTTGTCATGCTGCCTATAGTAATCAAGATGGGCAACCCCTCTTCGAATAAACACGCCCTCGTCGTTAGCGTCAACGTCCGGGACCAGGGTGACGGGTGGCTGTAGAGAAGGAGGTTTTTTCAACGTTGACCAATCAATTACGGTCTGGTTCGCGTCTGTGCGAATCCAGTGGTCGGTATTCGACACGCCATGAAGAGTGTTGTCGGTGCCAGTCCGATTCATATGGCAAGAAACACAATTGTCTTCAGGTGAATGCGGCTGGCGAGAACCAATGCCCGGGAGCTTGTCGGGAATGTGACAGGTGCGACACTTGTCGTTGTAGTGTTCCGTGGAAAAGGATTTAATCGACCGATGCGGATCATGACACGTTAGACACGTGAGTGCCCCGGCGCTTTTCTTGAAGCAAGCACTCAGAGAGAGCCGGTGGGGACTATCGGCGACTTCGAAGACTTCCTTTTTGGTCGATGCGGGGAAGTAGACGGATCGGTGGTTTTTCAAAAGCATCCCAGGCCGGAAATCAAACCAATCGCTCTGACCATGGAGTGCCCACGCCTTTCCCTGGAGATGGCATTGTTGACAGACATCAAGTTGCCTCTGAGTTGAGAGTTTTCTGGGGTTTACGATGGTCCGAGCGTTTGTCGGCAGGTCTTTCAATTCTTGGCCTCTCATCTGTCTCACGTGAAGTTCTCCTGGCCCATGGCAGCGCTCGCATCCGATACCGAGCGGAAATGGCTTTAGGTACCTTTCGATAGCGGTCTTGGATTCCTCGAGGTATGAATTGTGGCACGAGATACACTTCGCAGCGGCATAACGCGAAAACCTCAGGTTGCCAAATTCTCTGTAGCCCGGACTTAGGTCCCATTGCTTTTTGTGGACGTACCATGTGAGTGGCAGCTCATAAAGCATTCCGTTCTCATCGTGAAAATACATCCGCAAGTTGTTGCCCGAACCTATGACGTACTCCGCTTCCATCAATCTCTCGTGGATGACCTTACCCTTTGTATCGAGACGGTACTCACGTTGATAGAATCGATTCCCTCGCCGGACCATCTGATAGAAGAAGTTTTTCGCCGAGTCATAAACAGCTTCTGCTTGAGGATTATCTTCGACTACATTTTCGTGGCTTACTTTTGACATCGAACGGCCCATCTCTCCTTTCAAATAGGATTCATAGATGCCTTGGTGGCAAGGTGCGCATTTTTCTGAACCGACGTACTTTGTCCCCTTTCCCGTATTCACGTAAACCACATCACCATCGTGCTCGAACTCGTCCGACTTCTTCGAGCAACTAAAGAAGATGATTGAAAGCAGAAGAAGGCAGGCAAAAATGAACGTATCGGGTCTCAACTGAAATGGTATCGGACTGGATGGTGAACGTTCAAGAATGGACATTGAAACAACACGAGAGCTTGTTACAAGAATTCATATCTCGGTAGGCAATTTATGAAAATGGTGCGAGAGATTCAACAGAGCGATGAGCTTTCGCGCTATAAGACTTCAAGAATAATAGATGTCAGGTCTGACCTCTGAAGGATGTTCCAGATTTTCACTCGATTACATTTTTTCTGAGATTCACCTGATTGATGCTTGCTATTCTTTCTGGCAATTCCTATATTCTTTCGCAGAATAGAGGGATAAAATTTTGAGGAAAATAGCCCGCGGTGTCCTTGTCTTCCTTGCTACATTCCACGTGTTCGCCCAAACGCAGGGGAGGGGTTCTTCATTCGTCATGAACCTTGACTACGCCCGCTTTCGGAACGATGCATCAAGCGGCTACCTTGAGATTTACTACCTCTTTTATTGTGGGCAGCTTTCTTTCCAGCTTGATGGCGCACGCTTAAAGGGAGCTATCGTCTTGAATACGGAAGTTATCAATCAGCAGACGGGCGAGCGTGTGGTTAAGGAGCGAGTTGTTCTTCCGGTCGTGATTCAAGATACTAGCGTCGCGACTCGGACGAAGTCCGTTGTACGCCAGTCGGGACATCTTATTGCTAATGGAAAGTATGTTCTTCACGTCGTTGCTTATGACTCTGCGAAACCCGTGATGAGTGACAGTATTTCTTTGTCAGTTGATATAATTGAGTTTGCTGGGACACCCGCGATGAGCGACTTAGAGCTCTGCTCTTCGATAAGGGCTTCTCAGGATAAAACGGATCCGTTCTACAAGAATGCCCATGAAGTTGTTGCCAATCCCACGCTTGTGTTCGGGCGCGATTATCCAGTCATTTATGTTTACACCGAGTTCTATGACGTCGATACATCGAAGGTCTATGCTTTGGAATATGCGGTCGTAGACGATGCGGGAAACGTTGTGAAGAAAACCAATCGTAGTCGTCGATACGCGGTTCCCAACGCTGTAGACGTAGGAACAATGAATGCCCTTTCGTTTAGGTCGGGGAGATATTCGCTACGTCTGAACATGAAGGACGCGCAAAGTGGAAAGAGCACTGAAGTTGAAAAAAGATTCTATGTGAACAACCCTAGCATCGCCCAGGGCCCGGCGAAGTCCCTTTCTCAGCCACTTGAGAGTGGTATCGAAGCATTGACACCTGAGGAAACTGACAGAGAGTTTCTCCAAGTGAAATACTTGGCCACGGAACCCGAAATGTACCTCTTCGACCAGCTAAAGGACCCACAGGGGAAAAGGAAATTCTTGCACGATTTCTGGAAGCGAATAGAAGCTGGCAGCGAGGACCAACCCCCACGGAGACGGGCCGACTACTTGAGGAATGTCGCGATCGCAAACGAACGGTTCTCCTATCTAAGCAAACAAGGATGGCAAACAGACAGGGGAAGAGTTCTCGCAGTGTACGGGCCACCTGATCAAATCGAGCGACATCCCAGTGAAGGTGAGACGAAGCCCTTCGAAATATGGAACTACTACCAGATTGAAAATGGAGTCCAGTTCATCTTTGTCGATTGGACTGGGTTCGGTGATTACCAGTTAGTTCATTCGACGAAGCGAGGTGAAGTGAAAGATGAAGAGTGGGGACGGTATCTCCACTGACGTCTTCCTCATTTTTGTCCATCTTCCTCACCTCGAACCGTTTACGAGTTCTCCTGCATTTCTCTCTTTTCCTGAGACCATTTCGAACGAAAATTAGGGTGCTGGTGAGATGTCTTGTCCCTGTCTCTGGGTCTCGTTCCTGATTCCGCTCTCGCTAAACTTCGCTGTTCTCGGTGACACTGTTCAACTCAGTTACCTTTTTTCATTCGGAGACTTTTTGAACCCGCGTGGTGTCTCAATCTCCCAGATCGGTCAGATTTACATTGCTGATAGTGGGAACAACAAAATTAAGGTGTACTCAGCCACCGGTGATTCGATCCGCGAAATTGGAGGTTATGGATGGGGGCAGCTTGAGTTTGACCGCCCATACGATGTTTTTGCTGGCACTGGCTTGAACATCTATGTTGCGGATTACGGCAATCACCGAATTCAACGCTTCGACAAAGACCTCAATTACATCTCGACTCTGTACACGCGCGATGATGAGGACGTTTCGAGACGATTCGGTTACCCGACAAGTGTGGCGATGTCTCGACTTGGAGATCTTTTCCTCCTGGACAACGAAAACGTCCGAGTAGTTAAAGTTAACACCCTTAGTGAGATTGAACGCACATTCGGTGGCACCGATGCTGGGAAGGGGAGGCTTCGAAATCCTCGACAGCTCAATGTAACAGGGACCGATCTCGTCTGCGTCTTGGATGAACGGTGGATCGTCCTCTACGATAATTTTGGGAATTATGTTCGGACGATCGGTGAAGGCCTCCTCGAGAATCCGACTGGTATGACGACGAGGAACGATTCGATCTATGTCGTCGATCGTCAGGAAATCTATCTGTTCAATATTGATGGAAAACTTCTGGATGTGTTGAAGCCGTCCAGGGGTGAGATAGACTCG
>JAHEZR010000136.1 GCA_023251005.1 Ignavibacteriota bacterium
CCAACCGTCAGGTACGGAACAGCTACATCTTATTTTCAGTGGCTGATGCAGCAGAATCTTCGTGATTTGCCGGTCTGGAACGATGAGCTCTACCTCGAGTACCACCAGGGAACTTTCACGACTCAGGCAAAGATGAAAGAGTACAACAGGAGACTTGAAACCCTCCTGACCACCGCTGAGAAATTTTCGGCAGTCGCTTCCTTGTATGGCAAGAAATATGCAAACGGTGACTTGGAAGATTCATGGCGAGATGTTCTCTTCAATCAGTTTCATGATATCCTTCCCGGATCTGGGATCCGAGAGAATTACATTGATGCGATGAAGCGCTATCAAGCGGCAGAGAAGATTGCAAATCTTGAATTGAGAGATGCCCTGAAGACCGTCGCTCAGCAAATCGACACCCGCTCACTAAGAGGAGGGCAGGCTGTTGTGGTGTTCAATCCGCTATCGTGGGAGAGAAATGATGTTGTCACGATACATCTTCAAGAAGCGGATAAGACTGCATACGCGATCTTTGGTCCTGCAGGCAAAGAGCAGCCATCACAGATGGTTTCGACAGGAGATTATGCACGCGATATCCTTTTTGTCGCTGAAGATGTGCCGCCCCTTGGTTACAAAGTATACGAGCTTCGGAAGACGAAGCCGACGCAGCAACCCTCCGATCTGAAAGCGGCTGCAAACGAAATCGAAAATCGATTCTACAAAGTCACGATAGATCCGGACTCCGGATGGGTGCGTAGCATATTCGACAAGCGAAACAACCGCGACCTTCTCTCGGGCGGCTATGGGAATGAGCTCCAGATATTTGAGGACAAGCCGAAAGAATGGGATGCATGGAACATTGGGCTGACTGGCAATCGTTATTATCCAAAAGTATGCTGCATCGAGATGGTTGAGAAGGGTCCTGTGCGAGCGATTCTTCGTGTTAAGTTGGATTATCTAAATCCTAACGTTAAGAAAGAATACCCGACCAAAGATTTTCCAAACACATTTTTCACGCAGGATATAATTTTGAATAGTGGAATAGATCGCGTCGATTTCAGGACGACCGTCGATTGGTGGGAGGACAAAACGATGCTGAAGGTCGCCTTCCCGGTGTCGGTGAGCGATTCAGTCGCGACGTATGAGATTCCATACGGCCATATCTCTCGATCCACAGCTGATAAGACACGATGGGATAAGGCAAAGCGTGAAGTTCCAGCTCAACGATGGGCCGATATTTCTCAGAGCGATTACGGAGTTAGTCTTCTGAATAAGTCGAAGTATGGACACGAAATCAGAGGCAATGTTATGCGCCTCTCCCTTCTCCGTTCTCCAAAATGGCCTGATCCAACCGCAGATCGGGGTGAGCACGTGATTGACTATGCTCTCTATGGACACAAGGGCGACTGGCGAGATGGGCAGACTGTTCGACGAGGATTTGAGTTTAATACACCACTCATACCATTCATTGTTGACCCGCGACGGGGACAACTTTCTCTCCAAAAGTCCTTCTTCAATTGTGAACCTGAAAATGTCATCTTGACTGTCTCCAAAAAAGCTGAGGACTCAGATGCATGGGTGGTACAGGTATATGAATCGCACGGAAAAGAAACTACAGCGGCCATTACTTTGCCCAAGGCACCGAATCGAATCCTTTCGTGTAATTTTCTTGAAGAGGATGGTGCCCCTGTCGAATTCAAAGGCCAAAAAGTTTCTTTGAAATTAAAAGCAAATGAGGTAGTCACTCTTAAGGTTTATTTTTGAAAACCATAATCATCATTCGTCCATGGCTCTTGAGCGGGTTTTAGAATCCGAAGTGATGGATACGTGGGAGGATGCTGTCGAGTATGATAGCATGGATTTCACAGAAGTGAACGAAGCATTTGCTCAACGAGCGCTCGAGCTCGGACCATCAGAAGGCATTATTCTTGATGTGGGAACGGGGACCACGAGGATTCCGATCATTATAGTTCAGCGTCGACCGATGCTCCACATTTGGGGTATTGACCTTTCGGAAAATATGCTTAAGCTTGGGAAGAAGAATATTGAAGCGGCCGGCTTGGACCAGAATATTAAACTCGGTAAAGCGGATGCGAAATCACTCCCGTACCCTGAGAGCTATTGCGAGATGCTCATCTCAAATACTATTGTGCACCATCTGCCAGACCCGATCCCATTTCTGAAGGAAGTCAAGCGAGTGACGAAGCCAAATGGAGCGATCTTTCTCAAAGATCTTATTCGACCTCCAAACGATACAGTCCTGAACGAACTCGTTGATAAGTATGCATGCAATTGCACCGAGTACCAGAATAAGCTCTATCGGGACTCGCTTCACGCTGCTTTCACGGTCGAAGAGATCAAGAGATTGATTGAAGAGTCCGGACTCAAAGATATGACGGTCACGCAATCATCAGACAGACACTGGTCTGCGGAGCGACCGTGGCGACCTCCCTCGGATAAAAAGTTTCGTCTGCCGGCTTCTTATTAGGAACGACTATCGAACTGCACGACATTTTCGTTATCCTCTCCCTTGTAGTTTTGGAGGGGATCCTCAGCGCGGACAATGCAATCGTCCTGGCCGTCCTCGCCCATCCACTCCCCAAAGAGCAACAAAAAAAAGCTCTCCGTTACGGAATCCTCGGTGCATTCATCTTCCGATCGATTGCTGTTATCCTTGCAGTCCAACTCATTGAATCACCGTGGCTTAAGTTGGTTGGTGGCGCGTATCTATTATATTTGCCGATAAAGTATTTCTACAGAAAGTGGATAAAGAACGGAGAGGTGGCTGAAAAGAGTCGCACTCCGAAACGATTCTTTGGCCTGTCCCAGTTCTGGAGCACGGTCGTCGCGATCGAGCTTACCGATATCGTTTTCTCAATTGACTCTATTTTGGCTGCGGTTGGTCTATCGCAAAAAGTCTGGGTGGTAATTACAGGTGGTGTGCTTGGAATTATTGCGATGAGATTCGTGGCGGGTGGATTCTTGCGCCTGATTGAGGTTCGTCCCGCGCTGATCGAGGGAGCTTACGTGATCGTAGGATGGATCGGAATCAAACTCATGCTTGCGTTCCTCTACCAGGAAGGGGTGATCGATTTCTTGATTCCGAAGGAAGTGACTTATGGGGTGATTGTAGTGATCTTTGTCATTAGTCTACTTGCCCGAAAGCGCGCCACACCGACGGTCTAGCCTTAGTCATTTGAGAGCAAAGCGGAGTGCGAGACTTCAGTCTCATGGTGGAACCAGATGCGAGCTCCAGTCTCCCGCTCTTTGCTTTTGACTCGGCTGGGGTGTATATTAACATTGAATAGCGAGAAGACGTATGGCAGTAATTCAAAAAAATATTCGCTTGGTCGGTTCGCTGGGTAGCAAAGAAGAGTCAGCGTTGTTTGACAGCGGTTCAACATATTCTTGCATTGAACCAAGCCTCGCTCAACAGCTCGGGCATATCGAGCCTCTGCCGGAGCCAATGGTATTTGGGACGGCCAAAGATGGTGAACAGCTTGTTGCGACTGAGCGTGTGAGTCTCAACTTTTATCTCGAGGGCTACCGCTTCTCAGATGAATTTATGTTGATCCCCGACCTCTCCGAGCGGGTGATCATTGGAGCAAAGACTCTACAGGCGTGGCGCATGAAGTTGGATTTCGAGCACGATGAGGTAATTATTGATCCGAGGGTGACTAAGTTCCGGTTTATGGAATCCCGTACAGCGGGACTGCGGTTGATGTAAGAAGCAACCACTCAATAGAAATAGCCAGTCCTGCTTTCAGGTCTGGATTTTCTTTTTTGGCGTCCTCTAACGGAATGCGAGACTTCAGTCTCGAGCGTCGTGAACTTAGATGCCCTATTACGACGATTCATCGTCGCACTCCTTCTTCTCATTAATCCTTTTCCGTCACTCTCACGAACGCATTTCTCACGGGTGCCGGCATCTCTGAGTCAGTACCTTTGATCGCCTTCCAGATAATTTCGTTGAACTCGACGTCCGGAGCTGCATCCCCTGCGGCGAAATTCATCTCGTCAGAGCGTTTGCTCCCGTAGACTCCTGCAATATTCTTTTCCTCCAGGTCTACCTTTGTCTTTCGCAATTGATAGGGAGTGAAGTCTGGCTTCGATGTGAACGAGTTGCACA
>JAHEZR010000137.1 GCA_023251005.1 Ignavibacteriota bacterium
TTAAAACGCCAGTGGGCGTCAAAATTTCTGGACCCGACCTGAAGGTGCTCGAGGATATTGGTAAGGAAGTGGAAGCCGTAGTCAGAACTGTACCGGGAACACTCACTGCATTTGCCGAGCGAGCAGTTGGTGGAAACTATCTCGATTTCGATATCAACCGTAGAGAAGCTGCTCGATATGGACTCACTGTTGGCGACGTTCAGAACATCATCCAGACGGCCATGGGTGGCATGAGTATCACGAACACTGTAGAGGGACTGGAGCGATACACAGTAAATCTCCGCTACAGCCGTGAGCTTCGCGACAACCTCGAAGCGCTGAAGCGCGTACTCGTCCCCACCCCCACTGGAGAGCAGATTCCCATCGGGCAGTTAGCGACCATCACGCCGCGAAAAGGGCCGATGGTCGTGAGAAGCGAAGATACGCGCCCGAATGCGTGGGTCTATGTGGACATAAAAGACATTGATGTAGGGACGTATGTGAAGAACGCAAAGAGAACCGTCGCGGAGAACATTAAGCTTCCGGCTGGATACAACATTATCTGGAGTGGACAGTATGAGTACATGCAGCGTGCAGAGAAACGGCTCATGTACGTCATCCCAATGACGCTCTTCATCATCTTTGTCATCATTTATCTCAACACACGTTCACTCACGAAGGTCGCTATTGTGTTTCTGGCAGTCCCCTTTTCTCTGATCGGAACGTTTTGGCTTCTTTACATCCTCGGATATAACCTCAGCATCGCGGTCTGGGTTGGGATCATCGCCCTTGCCGGACTCGATGCCGAGACGGGCGTAGTCATGTTGTTGTATCTTGACGTGGCGTTCGATGAATGGAAGAAGAAAGGTCTGATGCGAGGATTGAAGGACCTAAAGGAAGTCATCCATTACGGCGCGGTGAAGCGTGTACGCCCAAAAATAATGACAGCCTCGGTCATCATCGCCGGCCTGTTGCCAATTATGTGGAGTCACGGAACTGGGGCAGACGTGATGAAGCGGATCGCAGCGCCAATGGTGGGTGGCGTTGTCACGTCAGTGATGATGGAGCTGGCGGTCTATCCTGTGATCTACTACCTCTGGAAGAGCTGGAAGTTGAGGAGAGAAGCAGTGTCGGAAGGGTGGGTGCCAGAAGAGTAATCCGGCGCCCCCACTGGAACGAAAAGTACATTTTGTCTGATTAAATTCTTAAGTTTAATCACCGATGAAACTCGTCGTACCACTTAGGAACAAATAGCATGGCCATAGATCCTGTCTGCGTGATGCAAGTTGATGAAAGCCGAGCTGCTGGAACAAGTGAGTACAAAGGTAAGACATACTACTTCTGCTCTCTCCACTGCAAAGCCGCCTTTGATGATGAACCGGAGAGGTATCTCCTGAGACCTGAAGTCAGCCACGAGCGCGCTCGCCACCAGGTGCCGATGAAGCTTGATCACACTGCCCATCAGAAGGAAGCGGCAGCTGGGCACGCACATGGAGGCCACGGGATGCATTCAGGTCACGGCCACGGCAGCCATGACCATCACGCGATGATGGTCGAAGATTTTAAAAAGAGATTTTGGATCTCTCTCATCGCCACAGTTCCGATCCTTCTTTTTTCCCACATGATTCAGATTTTCTTCGGGCTGGAGGGCCTTCAGTTCTCAGGGGATTCCTATTTCATTTTTGTTCTATCGAGTTTTGTTTATCTCTACGGGGGCTTTCCATTCCTGAAAGGCCTATTTGATGAACTGAGAGCAAGGCAGCCAGGCATGATGACATTGATTGGTCTCGCAGTGACGGTAGCCTATGCCTACAGCAGTGTCGTTGTGCTTGGTTTGAAAGGAGAAGTTTTTTTCTGGGAATTGGCCACGCTCATCGACATTATGCTATTAGGTCACTGGATTGAGATGCGTTCAGTAATGGGAGCTTCGCGCGCCCTCGAAGAACTTGTCCGTCTGATGCCCTCAGAAGCACACCTCGTCCAGCTGGATGGATCGACCAGGAACGTGCCGCTTTCTGAACTCAAGCATGGCGACAAAGTTCTCGTGAAGCCCGGAGAAAAAATCCCAGCGGATGGTGCAGTTGGTAAAGGTGAGTCGAGTGTTAACGAGGCTTTCTTGACTGGGGAATCCAAGCCGATTCGAAAGAAGCCCGGGGACAACGCAATCGGTGGTTCAATCAATGGCGAGGGCGCACTCACCATCGAGATTCACAAAACTGGAAAGGAGACATACCTCTCTCAGGTTATCGAGCTTGTTCGACAAGCTCAACAGTCGAGATCGAAGACGCAGGACCTTGCCAATCGTGCAGCCGTCTGGCTGACCGGAGTTGCCATCGCTGGTGGTGCGGTCACACTCACAGTCTGGGCATCAGTCGGAGAAACCTTTGCGTTCGCCGTCGAACGCTCAGTCACCGTCATGGTGATAACCTGCCCACACGCGCTCGGACTCGCCATCCCACTCGTCGTCGCCGTCTCAACAGCAATCTCAGCCCGGAACGGGCTGCTAATCCGAAATCGAGTCGCATTCGAGCGCGCGAGAAACCTCCAGGCGATTGTCTTCGATAAGACTGGGACGCTCACTGAGGGGAGCTTTGGAGTAACGGATGTCATCGCGTTGGATCGCGGAATTACAGACCGAGAGCTTCTTCGTCTCGCTGCTTCAGTAGAATCACACTCGGAACATTTTATCGCTCAGGGGATCCTCAGCGCGGCAAAAGAAAGAGGAATCACAATCAACGAACCAACGAGCTTCAGGTCGATTCCGGGTAAAGGTGCAGAGGCCAGCATCGATGGAAAGCTTGTCCGCGTCGTGAGTCCCGGGTATCTGAGTGAACATCTCATTTCTCTTCCGGGTAGAATTGGAGACGAACTATCCGCTCAGGGAAAAACAGTGGTATTCGTCCTCGAAGACCAGAAGCCGATCGGGGCCGTCGCGCTTGCGGATGTGATTCGCGATGAATCAAGAGAAGCAATAAAACAACTCAAGGGCCTAGGCATCGAGTGTATGATGCTGACTGGAGATAACAAACAGGTGGCTCAGTGGGTAGCGAAGGAGTTGAGTCTCGATGATTATTTTGCTGAGGTTCTCCCCCACCAGAAATCAGAGAAGATCAAGGAGATTCAGAACCGAGGACTAACTGTTGGGATGGTGGGTGATGGTGTCAATGATGCGCCAGCTCTTGCTGTTGCGGATGTCGGCATAGCTATCGGGGCAGGCACTGATGTCGCCATCGAAACTGCTGATATTATTTTGGTTCGGAACGATCCGCGAGACGTCGTTGGAATTGTTAAGCTTGCGAAAGCAACGTACGGGAAGATGGTGCAAAACCTTTGGTGGGCGACTGGCTACAACGCATTTGCCATCCCCCTCGCAGCGGGCGTTCTATCGTCATTCGGTATTCTTCTCTCTCCTGCCTTAGGGGCGGTATTGATGTCACTTAGCACCGTGATCGTCGCAATCAATGCACGCCTGCTGAGAACATACAGATGAGATTTCGGGAGCATGTAAGTAATCATAAGCCAATCGAAGTTTCAGATCGCGAAAGTGGAAATGTCTCCCGCATATCATCTAACCGCACAGAAGGCGAATCGCCAAGGGAAATTCCTTTTAGGGAACATATATAGTCGGGATCAAATGTCCCTCAGAAGAAGGATGGAAAGAGGTTGTGGATTTATCGGTATGTTAAAGGAATGGGACAGATCGGTTATAGCGGTTTCTAAAGCTTGGTAGACCTCGCTTCCTTCGCCCTCCTCACGATCGTCGTAACGAACCCTACCAGGATGGTAAAAGTTCCAATCCACAGGACGCTGATGTAAGGTTTTATGCTCGCCTCGACCACGAGCGTTTCGGCCTTCGATTCGCTCTCTGGCCTCTGATTCTCCATCTCAACGGCGAGATCTACGGATGAGTTCTCAGGATTCTCACGATCCGGCTGGAGCCTAACAATGTTAACTTTCATCCCTTGGAATGTCCCGGCTTCATAACTGATATTTCCTCCGCTATTCCTCATCTTCGGAAAGATCGCCTCTTTCTTTCCCGATTTCTCTGCTAGGAGCTTCACCCCAATTGTAAACTCACGTCCCTCAAGCATCTTC
>JAHEZR010000023.1 GCA_023251005.1 Ignavibacteriota bacterium
GGAGAGCTTTCGCGAATCGTTAAACTAAGCGCAGAAGAGATTGAAAGTAATAGAATAGAAGTTGCGAGGTCAGCGGCAAAGAATCTGAAGTCGATACTTGTGCTGAAAGGAGCGCCAACAGTCACCGCCACGCCCGAAGGAGATGTCTTCATCAATTGCACTGGAAATCCGGGGATGGCAACAGCGGGAGCTGGGGACGTTCTCTCCGGGGCGATGGCAGCACTGTGGGGCCAGCACGTTTCGGCGAGAGACGCTGCGATTTGCGGAGTGTTTATTCATGGAAAGGCAGGCGATTTTGCTAAAGAAAAGTATGGGGAGATGAGCTTGGTTGCCGGCGACATCATCGAAGCGTTGCCTCGCGCCCTAACTCGCACGCTTTCGGGGGATGCAGGTTGATGCCAAATGGCAAAAGGAAGAATTTTTGGCGCCACCAATTTCCTGTGATCATGTGGGCAGCTTTTATTTTTATTCTTTCTTCACTTCCCGGGTCATTGATTTCAGTTTCTACGCCTCTTCCCCTGGATAAAGCGTTCCATGCAGTGATTTTCTTTATCTTCTGTTTTCTTCTCAATCGTGCACTTCTCAGTCAAAGTCGAGCACCGGTTTTAAGTAGGTATCGTCTTTTTGTTTCCTTTCTTATTGTTGTCGCCTATGGCATTTCCGATGAACTTCACCAGACCATTGTTCCGGGCCGTTCGCCCGACTTAAGCGATGCATTGGCAGATGCGGTTGGAGGGTTAGCATGTACAGCATACTTAATACTGTGCAACAAGTTTAAAGCGGTGAAGGAGGTTTAGATTTGGGGGAGCTGAAGTTCTCCTCAACCTTGACTTTCAGTTCGGAATTGGATACTTTCTTGTGAGTTTCCGATTTGAATTACAGCAGTCGGATGGCTCCGCGAGGGCGGGTCTCATCCAGACTGATCATGGGGTTATTGAAACCCCTGTTTTTATTCCGATTGCGACGCAGGGGACAGTCAAAAGCATCGAACCCCGAGAGCTCGAGGAAATAGGGGCTCAGATCATCCTTGGCAATACATACCATTTGTCGCTCAGACCCGGGGAGGACCTCCTCAGAAGAGCCGGGGGATTGCATCGTTTCGCTGGGTGGCATGGACCGATACTAACAGACAGCGGCGGGTTTCAGATATTCAGCCTCACTGGGTTGCGAGAAATCTCGGAGGAGGGTGTTCGCTTTCAGTCACACATTGATGGTTCGCTACACTTTTTCTCTCCCGAGCGTGTAATCGAATTGGAGAGAATCATCGGCGCAGATATTATCATGGTGCTTGATGAGTGCCTCCCTTATCCGTCGGATCACGATTACGCGGGGGAGTCGATGAAACGGACTGTCCGATGGGCAGAGAAGTCTAAGGCGGCATTGTCTCAATATCCGGGTATTTACGGCCATACTCAGGCGCTCTTCGGGATCGTGCAAGGCAGTCTCTATGAAGACTTGCGATCGGACTGCGCGAAAAAGTTAATGGATCTCGATTTTGAAGGATACGCTATCGGCGGTCTTGCCGTTGGCGAGCTTGTGGATTCGATGTACGAGATGACTGAATTCTGTACTAATTTGTTGCCGGCAGATAGGCCTCGATACCTCATGGGTGTTGGAACGCCTGTGAATCTTCTGGAGTCCATCGAACGCGGATGCGACATATTCGACTGTGTTTTGCCAACCCGAAATGGACGAAACGGGATGGCCTTTACTTCAGCAGGGACGATTACACTGAAGAACTCCAAATATGAGGACGATTTCAGACAGCTCGACCCGGCGTGCCAGTGTTATACTTGCCGGAATTTTTCTCGTGCGTACTTACGATACCTTTTCCGGTCGAGAGAAATCTTGGGAATGCAACTCCTCACTCTACACAACCTTTCGTACTACCTCTCGCTAATGCAAGAGGCGAGAGGTGCAATCCGGAGGCATGAGTTTTCTTCGTGGAAGTCGAATACAATTAGACGGCTCCAAGCAGATCCGATCGATAAATTCAACTAAGCGTGCGACCAAAGGAGATCTCCTCATGATTCATTTACATCAACTTTTTGCAGCACAACCCCCACCCGGCGAAGGGCAGGGAGGGAGCATTTTTAGCCTCTTCCTTCCGCTCGTACTCATTTTTGTTGTCTTCTATTTCTTTATCATCAGACCGCAGCAGAAGAGGCAGAAAGAACGCCAAAACCTGTTGAGCGCACTGAAGAAGGGTGACAAGGTAATCGCCGCAGGAGGCCTACACGGCACAGTCATCGGAATAGATGACAAGACGTTTCTGCTGCAGGTCGCCGACAACGTAAAGTTGAAGTGTGAGCGAAGCTCGGTAATTACTATCTTAAAGGAAGCTGAGGCTTAGCCCCGACGCTTCTCGCGATGAAAAATTCTTTGGTGGCACTGAGAAATAATTGGTAGGGAGAAGAAATGAGGGAAAAGAAGACGGCTGGAATCTCGACTATCCCTGAAGCAATCGAAGAAATCCGAGTGGGCAAAGTCGTCATCGTCGTCGACGATGAGGATCGAGAAAATGAGGGAGATTTCATCGTTGCTGCTGAGAAGGCAACGCCGGAGATCATCAATTTCATGCTGAAGCATGGACGCGGAGTATTGTGCGCACCGATCACGACTCAGCGTGCGGATGAACTTGGGCTCGAATCGATGGTGGACAGCAACACATCTCTCCATGAAACGCCTTTCACCGTCTCCGTCGATTATATTTATGGAACGACTACAGGCGTTTCAGCGGCGGATCGCACTGCGACCATTCGTGCCCTGATCAACCCGAAGACAAAGCCAAGTGATCTCGCCCGTCCAGGACACGTGTTCCCGTTGCGTTCAATCGATGGTGGAGTACTTCGGAGAGCTGGACACACAGAAGCGGTTGTCGACCTGTGTCGGTTCGCAGGAGTTTACCCCGCGGGCGTTTTGTGCGAGATCCTCAACGACGATGGCACGATGGCGCGCATCCCTGAGCTCCTGAGAATTGCGAAGCAGTTTGACATGCCCATCCTTACAGTTCGAAGCCTGATTGAGTATCGGATGCAGAGGGAGAAGCTCGTCCAGAAAATCGTTACCACAAAGCTCCCAACGCGTTACGGCGAATTCGTTCTCCATATGTATCGCAGTGAGACGGACAGTAAAGAACATGTCGCTTTGGTAAAAGGAGAGATCTCAACGGAGAAGGCGACGCTTGTCCGCATCCACTCAGAATGTCTGACTGGCGATGTGTTCGGTTCCTTGCGTTGTGATTGCCATGACCAGCTCATTGCCGCACTGCAGATGGTGGAGCGAGAAGGAGTTGGTGTAGTTCTCTATATGAGGCAGGAAGGGAGAGGCATCGGGCTTGTTAATAAACTAAAAGCCTATCGGCTACAGGACGAAGGGATGGATACAGTCGAAGCGAATGAAAAACTGGGTTTCCGTCCGGACTTGAGAGACTACGGCATCGGTGCTCAGATTCTCCGCGACCTCGGAGTTGGAAAAATGCGTTTGATGACAAACAACCCGAAAAAAGTCGTTGGTCTCCATGGCTATGGGCTTGAAATAGTAGAACGAGTCCCGCTCGAAGTTGATCCGAACGAGAAGAACGAAAAGTATCTCGCCACAAAGCGCGACAAGTTAGGTCATCTCATACTAGTGAAAAAGAACCAATAGTCACTGCCGATTCCCTACCATAGCACGCAACTTCCTGGAATGCGATAAGTTGTGAATCGACGGCTTTTGTGGTCTTTTCGGTCGGGTGACAGGGTTCGGAAGATTTTACTTGACTTTTATTTCGGATTTCTTTTAGATTGGATTAAGGTGAGGCAGTAACCTAGGTTGTGAGTACAGCCACCATTCCCAGCGGTTGGAATGATGGCTTTTCTTTTTGGTTGTTCGGCGTCGATCGTTGTGGAAAACTGCTCAAGATGCCGGCCGGTTAAATGAGGAAAGAATAGATGCAGGAAAGTAACAAGGACAATGGAATTGTCTATCTCACGCGCCAGCGGCTTGTCGCTCTCGAAGCGGAACTCCGCGAGCTGAAAACGAAGGGTAGGAGAGAGATTGCACAGAAGATCGCTGAGGCGAGAGGCCACGGAGATCTATCGGAGAATTCTGAGTACGATGCTGCGAAGGAAGCTCAACAACACCTTGAGCTTCGGATTGCAAAACTGGAACAGACTCTGTCACGCACTCGCATCATGGAAGGCAAAGACTTACCGAACGACAAAGCCTACATCCTCTCAACAGTGAAAGTGAGGGACGTGAAATCCAATAAAGAGTTCAAGTACATGCTGGTCTCTCCGGAGGAATCGAATTTTGAAGAGAACAAGATCTCTGTCACCTCTCCAGTTGGTAAAGCGCTTCTTGGGAAGAGAAAAGGGGAGGTTGTGAAGATTAAAGTTCCAGCGGGATCGCTGGAATACAAAGTTTTAGATATTGAGAGGTAAGTACGGCCTTCACAAAAGAATTCCCCTCTCTCATTTTGTTGCCTTCCTCCGCTTGTCCAGTTCATATGATTGATGACTCCGAAGAGCAGTGCCAGAGAACCTAGAGATCAAGCTCAGAGTAAGCGACCCGGACGAACTCGAACGCACCGTCAAGGCTCTTTGGAGGTGTGTCTTCGATGGCTGGCAGCGCGACACGTATTTCCGAGTTCCACGCGGGAGGTTAAAGCTTCGCGAAACACCAGAAGGTTCAGAATTGATCCTCTACCTTCGGCCAAATAAGACCGGTGCAAGGTGGAGTACCTACCTTATTGCAGAGACAAATCAGCCAAGGAGATTGAAGCAGCTGCTCACGGCATTATTCGGGGTAAAGCAAATCGTGAGCAAACGTCGGAAGGTTTTTCTCCATCGGAATGCACGTATTCATCTTGACCGGGTTGAACGCCTTGGGAACTTTGTGGAAATCGAGGTAATGAGGAGCCGGGGAAGGAAAGAAGCACGGGATGTCTTGTCTTCCTTGCTTCAGAAACTTCGGATTGCTGGGGAAAAGCCAATTGGTGGCTCTTATTCTGACCTTTTAACTCCAAAGGATCTATAACCCCGCTGCCTTCAATTTCCACATTTTTCAGAATCGAGATCGGCGTATTGGGAGGCAGGATTCTTCGAAAAAGGACTTGCAAAAGGCTAATCAATTTGTTATATTTTTTGCAGTGCGGGAATAGCTCAGTTGGTAGAGCGTCACCTTGCCAAGGTGAATGTCGCGGGTTCGAGTCCCGTTTCCCGCTCTGCCTCGCGCAAGCGTGGCACGTGGTGACCCGTGAGGAATGGGTTGCCATGGTTTACACACTTCCTCTTTAAGATAGCCCCGCCGCCCCCAATCCCACCAGGTGGCGGGGTTTTTGTTATTGGCTTGTCATGGAAGACTATTGTGATCGAATGCAGAACTCAATCCAAGGGAACTTCGAGCAGATCGACGACCAAAGAAACCATTACTCGATTATTCGCGGCGGCTCTTTGCTGGAGGATTAGCCTATGTTCTTTGCCTACTTTTTGATTGTCGTTGGAGTTGTTTTCCTCCTCAAGAATTTTGGGATACTTCCAGCGGGTTCATGGGGTATCATATGGCCCTCTCTGCTGATCGCTTGGGGACTTTCCATGATCTTCGGTCGACACAAGTATTGGTGGAGTTGGGGATGGCCGCATCGAGGTCGTGAGGAGAATAGAAGCCAGAGCGATTCCACATGTTAAGGGGCTGGGATGGGCCGGGGTGGCGGAACTGGTAGACGCGAAGGACTTAAAATCCTTTGTCCCGTGAAACGGGACGTACCGGTTCAATTCCGGTCCCCGGCACTTCGTCCACTCTCGGGCTCTTAGCTCAGTTGGTTTAGAGCGCTACCTTGACACGGTAGAGGTCAGTGGTTCGAATCCACTAGAGCCCACAGAGGAGAAATCCGAGAGGAAATGATTTTGGCGACGTACCCAAGTGGCTAAGGGAGAGGTCTGCAAAACCTTAATTCGGCGGTTCGAATCCGCCCGTCGCCTCAACCAACGTCTTGTAGCTCCGTAGTTGTAAGTAGATCATAGTTTGATCATAGATGAGTAAGATCACGATAACATTTGGGGAAGGGAAGACTCAAGAGTTCGATCGAGGCATCACCGGAATTGATCTTGCTCGTGCGGTGTGCAATTCACGTGCAAAGGATGCACTCGCGATTCTCGTCGATGGTGAAACTTGGGACTTAAGTCGACAGATCGAAAACGATATTGAGGTAAAGATTCTCTTCTGGGAAGACTTCGAAGGCAAACAAGCCTATTGGCACAGCTCCGCCCACTTGATGGCCGAAGCCATCGAATCACTCTTTCCGGGGACAAAGTTCGGGATCGGCCCGCCCATCGAGAATGGCTTCTACTATGACATCGATGTCGGTAACCATTCTCTCACTGCGGAAGACTTAGTCCGCATCGAAGCGAAGATGCAAGAGCTGGCGAAGAGGGACGTACCCTTTCAACGGAAGGAGATATCTTGGGACAAAGCGGTAAATTATTTCAAGAAGAAGGGAGATCCGTACAAACTTGAGTTGCTCGAAGAATTAAAGAATGAGAAAATCACCTTCTACGAGCAGGGCAACTTCATTGATCTTTGTTATGGACCTCACATACCATCGACAGGTCGGATCAATGCGATCAAACTTCTCAATGTTGCTGGAGCTTATTGGAGAGGGAGCGAAAAAAACAAAATGCTCCAGCGGATCTACGGAATCACCTTCCCCACGAAAAAGGAGTTAGACGACTATCTTTTTCGACTCGAAGAAGCGAAACGTCGTGACCACCGAAAGTTGGGTGCAGAACTTGAGCTTTTTCTCCTCACTCCTAAAGTAGGAGGGGGGCTTCCACTCTGGCTTCCGAAGGGGACTGTCATACGTGAAACCCTTGAGACCTTCCTCAGAGATGAACAGAAGAAGAGAGGCTATCTACCTGTTGTGACGCCGCACATCGGGAACATCGATCTCTACAAGACAAGTGGTCACTATCCGTATTTCAAAGATAGTCAATTCGCGCCGATCCAAGTTGAGGATGAGGAATACCTCCTCAAGCCGATGAACTGCCCACACCACTTCCAGATCTATCTTTCGAAGCCGCGCAGTTATCGTGATCTACCAATTCGATTGGCTGAGTTCGGGACGGTATATCGGTACGAGCAGTCTGGTGAACTGAATGGGTTGACGCGTGTCCGTTCCTTTACGATTGACGATTCTCACATGTTCGTTCGTCAGGATCAGCTAAAGGACGAGTTGTGTGGAGTAATCGAGCTGATCCAGTACATCTTTAGCACTTTGGGATTGAAAGATTTTACAACCAGGCTCTCGTTCCGCGACCCGAAGAACAAGGACAAGTTCGGAGGAGCCGACGAATTATGGGAACGGGCAGAGAGCGATATTCGTGAGGCAGCCGACTTGAAGAAGCTTAGTTACACGATTGGCAAAGGTGAGGCTGCGTTCTACGGGCCGAAGATAGATTTTATATTCAAGGATGTTCTTTACCGCACCTGGCAATTGGGAACTGTGCAAGTCGATTATGTGATGCCAGAACGGTTTAACCTCGAATACATAGGTCGTGATGGCCAAAAGCATCGCCCTGTAGTGATCCACAGGGCACCGCTTGGTTCACTGGAGCGGCTTATTGGAATGCTAATTGAACACTACGTCGGCGAGTTTCCCGTCTGGCTTGCTCCGGTGCAAGTCGCGGTGCTTCCAATCACGGACGGTCAGATGGTCTATGCTCAATCGCTCCTCGAACAGCTGAAGGTGCGCGGGATCCGAGCTGAGCTTGACGACCGCAACGAAAAGGTCACGTATAAAATCCGTGATTGGGAAACAAAGAAGGTGCCATACATGCTGATCGTCGGACAGAAAGAAGTCGCTTCGGATAGCATCTCTGTACGCCGACACAAACGCGGAGACCTTGGCACGGTGAAGATAAGCGATTTCCTCGGCCAGATCAGCGATGAAATCAAGAACAAACTTATCACAGCATAGGAGACGGAAAGATCAAAGGAAAACGAACGCGGATTAATGAAGAGATTCGTGCGCTGAAGGTAAGAGTGATTGATGAAGAGGGTCAGCAGATGGGCGTGATGAGCCCGCAGGAGGCAGTGGCACTCGCGCGGTCGCGGACGCGAGACTTGATTGAAATTGTTCCAAATGCAGATCCTCCTGTCTGCAAGATAATGGATTTCGGGAAATACAAGTATGAGCTGGCGAAAAAGGAAAAGCTACAGCGAAAGCATCAACATGTTGCGCAAGTGAAGGAGATTCGGTTCCATCCGAATACAGATGTTCACGATTTTGAATTTAAGACAAGACATGCTCGGCGGTTTATTGAAGATGGTCATAAGGTCAAAGCGACGGTCGTGTTCAAGGGTCGAGAGATCGCATACCAGGAGTTGGGGAGAGGTGTTCTCGAAAGATTCACAGAGAAGCTCAATGACATTGCTAAAATCGACCAGCCGATGAAATTAGAGGGAAGACAGCTTATAATGATCTTTGCACCGGACAGAACTGCGAAGAAAAAAGTTGAGCCAAAGGCAGCGGCCGAGTCGTGAGATCAAGTCTGAAACCAGAGAGGAAAGTCATATGCCGAAAATGAAATCAAACCGCAGCGCCATGAAGACTTTCAAGAGAACTGCCAGCGGAAAATTCAAACGGCACAGCGCCTTTCGCAGCCATATCCTTACGTCAAAGTCTCAGAAGCGAAAACGCCATCTGCGCAAGTCGACGCTCGTCTCAGCATCAGATCAGAAACGTGTGATGAGAATGATTCATGGATGAGAATTTCAACAAAATGTTCATCAATAAGACTCGCTAGAAACACTACCCAGTAGAAAGAGAGAAATTACACCCCATGCCTCGTTCACAAAATAAGGTCGCTTCCCACCGCCGCCGCAAACGCATAATGGCGCAGGCGAAAGGGTCTTGGGGAGCGAGGAGCAAGGTCTACACAGTCGCGAAGCATCACGTTGAAAAGGCTATGCAGTATGCTTATCGAGACCGCCGCACGCGGAAGAGAGAGTTTCGGCAGCTGTGGATCGCGCGAATCAACGCGGGTGCTCGGATTCACGGCAAGACGTATTCGAGATTGATAGCTGCTCTTCACAAGAAAGAAGTAGAGATCAATCGAAAAGTCCTGGCTGACCTCGCACTGAAAAGCCCCGATGCCTTCAGCGAGGTTGTTAAATTCGCTTTTGCTTAAGAAGATCTTCTCACATGCCGTTTTTGTTTACTCAGCACGGTGATGCGGGAAGATTTTTCTTTTTCCGTGTCTGATCCACATGTCTATCAGCAAAACCTTCCTTACTTCATCAAATGCTCGATCAAATCGAAAAGTTGAAGCAGCAACTCTTGACTGACCTTGGCCCTGTGAGCACCGTTCGAGAACTCGAGGAATTTCGGGTGAAGTACCTCGCACGCAAGGGAAAGATCGCCGAGCTCTTCGACAGTTTGAAAGAGCTTTCGTCCGAAGAGAAACCTGGAGTCGGCAAAGCTCTAAACGATTTACGAGCGTTCGCCCAGCTAAAGTTTGATGAGAAGAGAAAGATTCTCGAGCCAGCACAGAACAGAGAGGTGTCTCAAATTGATCTGACGCTTCCCGGACGAGAGCGTCCGATCGGCTCCAAACATTTGATCACTCAGACTTGGGAGGAGATCAGAGACATCTTTTATGGGATGGGTTTCACAGTTGCTACGGGTCCGGAGATTGAGGACGACTATCACAATTTCGAAGCCGTGAATTTTCCGCCCGACCACCCAGCCCGCGATATGCAAGATACGTTTTTCATCACCGATAAGGTCCTGCTGCGAACTCATACAACACCGGTCCAGATTCGAGTTATGGAGACGCAAAAACCTCCAATCCGTGTCATTATTCCAGGCCGTTGTTACCGCAACGAAGCCGTCAGCGCGAGGAGTTTCTGCGTCTTTCACCAAGTGGAAGGGCTTTCCGTTGACGTTGGTGTTACAATGAGCGAACTCAAAGGAACGCTCGTTGCTTTTGCAAAACAATTTTTTGGCAGCGATGTGCGGGCGAGATTTCGTCCAAGCTACTTTCCATTTACAGAACCGAGCGCAGAGATGGATATCTCGTGCACGCTCTGCGGTGGGAAAGGATGTCGGCTCTGCAAATTCCAGGGATGGCTCGAGATTTTGGGCGCTGGCATGGTTCATCCAAACCTCTATCGAAATGTTGGATACGATGAAGAGAAGTACACTGGCTTCGCTTTTGGAATGGGAATCGAGCGACCAGCAATGCTTCGATATGGAATAGATGATATCCGAATCCTCTATGAGAATGACGTTCGATTTCTTGAACAATTCTAAGTGCAGTCTCAGTTGAAGCCATGAGAATCTCTCTCAATTGGTTAAGAAAATATGTTGATTGGCGCGGTGCCGCTGAAGAGCTTGCCAAGAAGCTGACGATGGCTGGTCTTGAAGTCGAATCTCTCGAACACCTCGGTGCCAAATACAATAGGTTCGTCGTTGGAAAAGTTCAAGAGGTGAAGAAGCATCCGAATGCAGATAAGCTCACAGTTTGTTCTGTGGTAATCGGAAAGGAATCGCTGAACATAGTCTGTGGCGCTCCGAATGTCGCTGCCGGACAAAAGGTTGCAGTGGGCCTTGTAGGCGCGGTGATTCCACGCAATCAACACGACTCTGACGGAAAACCTTTCGTCCTGGAGCGAGTGAAGATCCGAGGTGTTGAATCGAACGGAATGATTTGTTCAGAGTATGAATTAGGATTAGGTGAGAACGCAGAGGGAATTCTCCTCCTCGATGAAAAGGCGAAGCCCGGGACTCCGCTCGCCGAGTATTTTGGTCTTACGGATACGGTGTTTGAAGTTTCAGTGACGCCGAACAGACCGGATTGTTTGAGTCACATCGGCATCGCGCGAGAGGTGGCAGCACTTTTTGGACTGAAGCTGAAGAAACCAACCGTCAGGTTGAAAGAGTTGAAAGAACGCGCGGACAGATGGATGTCTGTTCGGATCGATGCTCCAAACGACTGTCCTCGGTACACGGCAAGAATTATAAGTGGAGTGAATGTTGGACCTTCTCCGAAATGGTTGCAGGATGTTTTGAAGTCCGTTGGCATTCGCCCCATTAATAACGTCGTGGACATCACAAACTATGTGTTGATGGAAATCGGTCATCCGATCCACGCCTTCGACTACGACCGGCTTGCTGGCAAGAAGATTATTG
>JAHEZR010000138.1 GCA_023251005.1 Ignavibacteriota bacterium
TTTTTCTCCATGAAGCTGCGGCAAAATTCTCCGCTGACGACGCAGCAGTACTTTGATCCTCGCTACAAGCTCCCTTACACTGAACGGCTTTGTGAGATAGTCATCTGCACCAAACTCCAAGCCAAGAATCTTATCGACTTCTTCACCCTTCGCAGTGAGCATCAGGATGGGCACCTCAATTCCGTTTGCTCGAAGCCTCTTGCACACTTCGAGACCATCCATCGTTGGAAGCATCAAGTCGAGCACGATCAAATCAAACTTTTCTCGTTTCGCTACTTCGTAGCCCTCCTCCCCATCGGCGTCATCGAGAACCTCATAATGTTCTCTCCTCAAGTTATCCACGATCCCCCGACGAACGGATTCATCATCCTCTATGACGAGAATGCGCTTCATGCTCTTACCTGCTTCGACCTAAAGACGAGAGGTTGAGAATGGGTTCACTCATCCACTGGCTCATGACGTGTCGGAAGATGAATAACCCTTGAGACTACGGATGGGAAATTCGCTGGACTAGTGACACCGAGGCATCTGCCTCATTGTTGTTAACGAGGGAGCTGCCGGAACTGAGATTTTTCGGCGCCGGAAGAAGCTTGAAACTTAGGGCGACTAGATACTTTCAGGAATATATTAAACACCTCGTGCAAAAGCAAGAAATTACCCTTCTCGCTGGACACTCACGAAAAGGGGATCAAATGGGTTGTTTCATTGGTATTTAGGATTTCCTCAGAGTAATTTCCCCACCTGGGGTTCTCGTGGAAGAACGAACGGATGATACGTTTCAATTCGGAGGGCGATCGGCTTTCCACTCGCGGATTCTTCCTAAGGACGAACGATCCACCGTCCGAAGTTTGGCGATGTAATCTCTCAACACAAGGTATTCGAAGTCTGGCACCACTTTGATATTCTCGACGTTCATTCCGACGGCATTTAACATCCCGACGATGCCCTCATTTACCGTCACTGTATATTTCCTGTCCCTGACGATCGGCCTTCCGTTGATTCGAATTGACTCAACAATCACCCGCTGGCCGACTGACTTCCTTGGATCATACTTGTACGACATCCCTGAGACCTGAATGAGGTAATTGTCTTCAATCTCCACGTTCGAGACACCCCTTCCCAAGCCTCTGATCAATTCTGATCCCAGAATCTCGAACGTCGCCAGCCTATATCCAAGTCTTGTTGAATCATCAAAGCCGTAGCTTACCGCACGAAACACGTCAGCACCGACAATCGGGCCAGCCCAGATTTTCTCCGAGATTAGCCCGTTTGCTGTCAGGGCAAGATCTGTACCCGTTTTATTCCTGTAAGCATCACTGATAAGGTTTCCCATTGGGGTGTCTCGTGTCGAAGTTTTGCGATCGTGGCGCTTCTCGAGGTCAGTCGACGCCCATCCAAGAACAGACCCATAGACATCCCCGTAGTCTTGTATGATTGACCGCTTCAGTGAATTTACCACTGAATCCGCGTAGGCCTCGGGCTCCACAGCGGCCGTGACCGGAAGAATCCGATACTCAAGCAAGTGAACGCTGCCTTTTTCCACTTTGAACCGAAGCTTGCCGATGTACCTGTAATGCTTACCGGCCTGCACAATCTGCGTCTTCCTCCCATCTGGATTCTTCACCGAAAGAGGTCTTCGCAAAAGCAAATGATCATGGCCACCGACGATGAAATCGATGCCGGAGACCTTTTCAGCAATCATTCGGTCGTACCGAGTCCCGAGATGCGACAAACAAATCACAACGTTTGCGCCACCCTTCCGTAACTCAACCACGGCCTTCTCGGCAATTGGAACTATGTCAGACAGGATGACGACGGGAGCGGGCCGTGTCGTCGGATCGTCGGGAACGCTCATCCCGAAGATCCCGATCCGAACTCCGCCTACGGTCTTCACGACTGAGGGTTTGATCCATTTAGTGAGATCCGTATATGCGGACATGTCAAGATTGGCCGAAAGGATCGGGAACGATGAATGAGCAAACGCTTGTGATAGCGTCTTATAGAGAACTCCGGGACCAAGATCGAATTCATGATTCCCCACTACCATCGCATCGAAGCCAAGTTGCTTCATCAACTCTAATTCTGGCACGCCGAGGTACTTATTGAAGAACAGGTCCCCCTGGAAGAGGTCACCGGCGTGCAGGAGCAGAACATTCGGTTCGACATTACGCACGGAACGAATGACTGTTGCTGCCTTCGCGATGCCGCCGAGGGTTCCGTTGAGGTTGGCATCCTTTGGACCTGTGGCATCAAGATGAGAATGTGTGTCGTTGACATGAAGAACCGTAATGATCGTTCCCTGCGCGAAAACTACAGTGCGAAGGAACAGAATAAGTGTGAAGGAGATCGACCAACGGTGGAGAGCAGGTTTCATCATGTACCTGTTGTGGTTAATACTTGATGGTTAATAGTTCTGAGTTGAAATTAGAAAGCGTACGCGAGCCTTCCGAGTACCACGCGACCCATTTCCGGCGCGCCAATGAACTCCCGATGCTTATTGTCAAAAAGGTTCGTCGCCGAGAGAGTAAACGAAAGTCCTTTGATTCGCGGGATGGCATAGCCAACAGTCGCATCCACGAGGGAATAGGCATCAACTTTCCCGACGAATACGCCAGAGGTCATTCTGAACCCCTCCGTGTGACGGTAGCGCAATTCCCCATTAAGGCCAAAGTCCGAGTTCCGGTAAGCCACACTGAAAGAGCCTTTATGACGCGGCGCATTCAAAGAAAGGTCAGCAACTCCATCAAGCTCTGAGAAGAAGTTCTTATCGATATAGGAATATGTCCCCGCCACCGAGAGGCGATCATTTACTTTGTAATCGAAGCCTAGATCCATACCGCTGACATCAACCTTTCCGTAGTTTCGCGGGGCAAGAATCAGCGCCGTGGGATCAAGTACTCCCTTTGGTGTCACTGTCCCGAGCGGGATCTGGCTGATCGCCCCCGCCAATTGCGTCGCTTGCTCTCTCCCAACGTACGGCTCGAGATATTGTATAACGTCTGATGGATTCAAAAAGACATTCGGAGTAACTATTTGTAAAGCTCCAGCGAAATCCCGAACCCGCGTCCGGTACACGTCTATACTCAATTGCAACTTATTGGCTATCACTCCCCTGTAGCCGAGTTCAAAAGTCTGCGTGATCGTCGGATCCATGGATGGAACATCCTTCGGGCCAGAAACAGGAATGAAAGACTGAGTCTCAGGATTTAACAGAGCCATCAGAGTTCGCACCTGCTGTGGAGTAGGAGCAGGGATCGCAGAGATGTCAATACCCTGCGCTGCCAGTAGTCCGACAACAACAGGCCAGAGATTCGCCGCAGCGTCCACGGGAATCGTCTGCTTCCGATCCGGACTGAAGGAGGAGTACATGAAAGGGCGGCCGTTCGCATCCCGGACAAAGTTCAAACCCCTTCTCGGCACACCACTCGCTCGAAGTGCCACAGCATACTCAGGTGGGAGCCCAAAGACGTTGGGGTCAGCCACGATATCAAGAAAAAGATCCTGTGTTGCAGGTGTATTGTATGCACGGTTAAAGGTGAGTCGGAAGTTCTGATTCTCCCACGGCTTGAAGACAAGTGCCGCTCGTGGAGAGAAGATCGGAGCCTCAAGCTCGCTATGCTTATCGATTCTTCCAGCAAGAACAAGATCGAGTCTGTCCTTCACCAATTGGGTTTCCGATTGCAGGTAGCCGCCATATTCATTGATGTCATCGTTGTCTTCGTTTCGGCCATTGATTGTGCCATCCGTGACCGGGTGCGTGAGCAACAAGTCCGTCCCATAAATCAGTCGTTCGACATCACCAAACCTCAAGGAATGTTGAGCTTGTACAACTAACTGCTTTGACCTGTCCACAACAGGTAGACCACTGCGGAGGAGGTAAGTATTTCCTGCATCACTTTTGTTGAGAAAAGCCTGGATGAAGAGATCACCGTAAGTAATTCGTCCCTGGAAGTAGGTGTAGCGCCAGTCTCGCACCTGTGCTGCCCCGATATCGGTGAG
>JAHEZR010000139.1 GCA_023251005.1 Ignavibacteriota bacterium
TATTGCCATCGACGATCACAGCGAGCTGGGCCCCGAGCAACACGTGTTCCGTTGACGAACAGTTGATATCGACTGTCTGCTGTGACCTTGATCGTCGAGGCTTTTATCTCGCTCTCAGTGATGAAACATTTCCTGATATAGAGATAGAAATTCTTTGGACGCTCTTCACCGTCAGACCAAATCCACTTTGCTCGACCGAAAAGGGTTTTCATTGCGAGGATCCTTCAGGAAGGTGCAGGACTTCCTTCAAATACTTGAGACTAATCTCTGCACTCTCACGAGGTGTGCGTGTCGTTTCATCGAGCTCAACGGTGATCCATCCTTGATAATTCGCTTTGCGAAGAACGTTCACGACGCCAGGAAGGTCCACGACGCCCTGTCCCAATTCGCAGAAGATGGGAAGTGCTTCTGTCCCTGTGGCGACGTTGACAGAAGCATTTCGCTTCTGCTCAGGAGTGAGGTCCTTGATGTGCATGTAGACAACGCGATCTGCATAGTCGGAGATCACTTCGACGGGTTCGAGCCCTGCACCTTTCAGGTGCGCCGGATCGGGGGCAAAGAAAACGTAGCGAGGATCCACGAGGGACATGATCAGATCGATTTCCTTTCGCGTCTCAATGACTGTCCACAGGTGCGGGTGCACACCTGCTTTGATACCCTTCGAGAGTGCCACCTCGCCGATTTTGTTCATGTTTTCAGCGATGCGCCTGTAATCGTCCTTTTTTAGCG
Source organism: Ignavibacteriota bacterium (assembly GCA_023251005.1). The sequence goes on from JAHEZR010000139.1 coordinate 730, forward strand.
TGTGGTTCTTCGGTTTGCCTCCTGGCCCGAGCACCAGTCTTTCTCCACCGTGGTCATGAAGGAACCGGATGAGTTTGAAGTTGTGCTCAATCTCCGTGCGTTCTGTCTCTTTCTCCCAGAGATTTCCACCGCCGTAGAAACAGACAAGCTGGAGATTTCTCTTCCTCAGTTCCGCGCTGAATTCCTCTTCCCGTCCTTCGTAGCGATCGACAAGATGAGGAAAAGTCTCCACGCCTTCAAAAGTTTCAAGCTCACGAATATCGTCGAGGAATTGGATAAACGCCTCACCACCCCAGGTGATCATGTGGTGAGAGAGTCGGATTCTTGGCATGATTGCGTCACTTTCTTTCCATTGATTTTGCCACAGGTAACCTTTGACCTACCCAGGTCTCCCTCCTTGGTAAAGAGGTGGCCGAGAGGAGAGGTTGGTTTTGCACGATGAATGAACGTTGTGTTTCCTTGATGACTAGTTCTTCTCCAGCTCTGCAAGACTCACGACTCTTCTTTCCTTTGCTGATTTATACGCGGCCATGACAATGGCAATCGTATGGAGAGCAAGTTTTGAGTTTGGATAGAATTTCTTTTTTCCATCAAGGCTGTCAAGGTACTCTCGGAAAAGGGCGTGGAAGCCCGTCATAAAATCCCCCTTGATTTTATATTCTCTCCAGCGTTCAGTTTTATTGTCAAAAAACTGGAGGGGAATCTCGTCGTAGCCGAACCAGAGACTTCCCTTTGTTCCGTGAACTTCGGTCGCTGAGCGGCCGCCAGCACGAAGTCCCCAGCTGATGAGCAAGCTCGTTATCCCGCCGTTTGCGTGTGTGAACGTCACGACGCCGAGGTCGTCGACATTTTGTTTTCTCACAAACGTTCCAACGCGTGCGTACACACTAACGATGGGCGAGCCCATGAATTCTTCGGCAAGATAGATATAATGATAACCGTTATCGATCAGTGCCCCGCCTCCGGAGAACGATGCCTCTGTCCTCCAGTATGGGCGGTAACCCGCTGCACCTGCGTAGCTTGACCAACCGGGATACTCGAATCGGATGAAGAATGGTTTTCCAAGTTTGCCTTCATGAAGGAGCTTGAACGCCTTCTGTCGAACCGGCTCATAACGATAATTGTGTATGATTCCGAACTGGATCTTCTTCTTTCTCACAGCATTGATAATCTTTTTAGCCGATGCTATTGTAGTAGTGAGTGGCTTTTCACTAAGGACGTCTATGCCTCGTTTCGCGGCGGCTAAAATGGCATTTTCGTGTAGGAAGTGAGGAACTGCGATGTCGACGAAATCGAGCTTCTCTCGGTCGAGCATTTTTCGGTAGTCGGCGTAGCGCGATTTTTCCGGAACACCGAGCTTGTCGCCGATGACCTTCCGACGCTGAGGAACTGGATCGGAGAGCGCCACGACGTGTACTCGGTTTGTGAGTTTGAGATATGTTGGTGCGTGACAGTCCTCAACAATCCTGCCACAGCCGATGATGCCTGCATGTTTCATAGAATAGGATTTGAGATTAGTGATTGGAGATTAAGGCTTGACTTAGGAACATTTGAGAAACGGAGCCACCCTGCCCTCTTACGCCCACCACATCTTCCCCGTCGGCTCCTTGAGAATTATTCGCTGGAGGAATTGGACACCCTTTTCAAATCCCTCTTTGACACTCATGAGAGAATCTTCGTGCTCAATCGAGATGATGCCGTCATAGCCGACGAGACGAAGATTGCTGATGAATGCGCGCCAGAACTGTTCGTCGTGACCGAATCCCACTGTGCGAAAGATCCAGCTACGCTTCGCTTCGCCGCCATAGTGCTTTGTGTCGAGGACGCCGTTCACAGCAGTGTTGGTCGGATCAATTGAGGTATCTTTTGCGTGGACGTGGTAGATCATTCCTGCGAGTTCGCGTACGGCTATATTGGGGTCGATTCCCTGCCAGAAGAAGTGGCTCGGGTCGAGGTTTACTCCGATGTTGTTACCGCATTCGGTCCGAAGGCGCTGTGCTGTCTCTGGATTGTAGACAACGAAGCCCGGATGCGCTTCGAAAGCAATTCGCACCTTATGATCCTTTGCAAACTTCGCTTCTTTCTTCCAATATGGGATAACTTTTTCTTTCCACTGCCATTCAAGAATCTTGTAGTAATCGTCTGGCCACGAGCACGTAACCCAGTTTGGATATTTTGCCCGATCGCTATCTCCCGGACAGCCTGAGAATGCTACGACCGTTCTCACACCCAGCATATCTGCGAGCCGGACAGTTTTCCGAAACGTCTCGTGATGAGCCTGCGCAAACTTCTTGTTTGGATGAAGTGGGTTTCCGTGGCAACTCAGTGCCTCAAGAGAGAGACCTCTTTCATCGATGGCCGCTTTCCATGCCTTCCGCTTGCTCTCCGATCTCAGGAGCTCGTCGAGTGGACAATGGGCATTGCCGGGATAATTTCCTGTCCCAACTTCGATTGCATCGAGGCCGACGCTCTGGATGTAATCAAGTGCTTCCTCAAACGACTTTTGACCGAACAAAACGGTGAAGACGCCGAGTTTCATAAATCACCTCCAAAGCCAGTATCTAAATGCAAAATTCAAAAATAAAAGAAAAAAAACACAGTTAATAAATTGCAATTGGGAAAACAACAAACCAGCCATTACTCCAGTCTTCCAGAGTACAGTCTCGTGTCATAATCAAAGCGTACCTCGCCGTTTTGTTGATGCTTCTTGAAAATGTCCTGTAAGCTATCGATCATAGGGTCATAGTTGGGATGTCCCTTCGTTGGTGCATATGAAGATGACAGCAATCTGCCTCGCAATCCGGCGAAATCAAACTCCTGGCAGTTGCTGAAGAGTCGTGTCTTGTACTTGTTTTTCTCAAAAAACTCGCCGAGAACTTTCTCGTTGACATTTTTCTGTTTCACCTCTTTATAATCAATACCATACGTGTTAAGTAGCGTCTCGTAGTCGCCCATAAACTCCGATGATTCACTCTTTCTTTCATTCCATATTAAGGTCACAATTCCATGCGGCCTGAGAATTCTTTCAAATTCTTTCTTACTTTTCCGTAAATCGAACCAGTGAAAAGATTGACCTGCAATGATGAGATCAATGCTCCTGCTATTCAATGTCGTGTGCTCGGCTGTTCCGTCGATGCTAATAAAATTTTGACATTTCTTAAATGCTTCTTCAGCAGCCTTGCGCATTTTCTTGTTTGGCTCGACTCCATATACCGCATTGCCGTTCTTGACAAACAACTCACTCGAGATCCCTGTCCCAGAGC
>JAHEZR010000140.1 GCA_023251005.1 Ignavibacteriota bacterium
GCCTCCGCCTAAAGCGAACCCACTAACTGCAGCAATTAATGGCTTCTTAATTTTTCGGATACGATCCCATCTCGCAAATTGGTCTCGCACTAGCATCTCGACAGCACTGGCGTCAACCATCTCCTTAATGTCAGCACCTGCCGCGAAGGCGGTCTCATTCCCCGTGATGATGATGCAGCGAACGGTAGCGTCACCATCGAGCGTCTCCAGTGCCTCCACAAGCTCCTGCATGAGTTTAATGTTCAATGCGTTCAGTGATTCGGGCCGGTTCAGCTGAACGACGGCGTAGCCTTCTTCCTTTTTGACGACAATGTATTGGTAATCCATGATTATTGTGGGCTGTGCTTCGCCTTTTTGTGGGATAGGTTCTTTCGAAGGCTCTTGTAATCGATTTCTCTTTTCTCGATAAAGGCTTTGATGCCTTCCTGGATTTCAGGTGCGCTTGTATGTACAGTCAACCACTCCCTGGCATGACCAACCGTAAGCGCCCACGAGAGATCGCGCCAAAAATTGAGTTGCTGCTTTGTGTAACGTGTGCATTCAGGGAGTTTGTTCACTAGTTTCTCGACGAGGTCATCAACGGCCTTGTCGAGTTTCTTGCGTGGGACGACTTGATTCACCAGTCCCCACTCCAGAGCTTTCCTTGCTGGGATTTCCTCGCAAAGGAAGAGAATCTCGCGCGCTCGCCGGTCCCCGACAACGAGTGGAAGCCACTGAGTGGCCCCCGCTGCAGGAACACTACCGCGGGCAACTCCCACGTGACGGATGAAAATATCATCGGCAGCGAGCGCAAGGTCGCATGAAAGCTGAAGTTCATTCCCTCCACCGACGACCATGCCGTTCAGCCGCGCGATTGTGGGCTTTCCAATATTACGCAAACGATCAAACGTTTCAACAAAGGTCCCCATCCATTTCCAGAAATCATTTGGATGATCGAGGAAGTCTTCGCTCCATTCTTTCATGTCTGCACCAGTGCAGAATGCCTTCTCGCCAGCACCCGTAAGAACCAGTACAGCTACCTCGTCGTCCCAAGCTGCGTCCTCGAATGCAACATGAAGCTCACGGAGCATCTGGAGATTTAAGGCGTTGTAGACTTTCGGGCGATTCAACGTTATGGTCGCGCGCCAATTTCGTTTCTCATAAATAATATTTTCGAAGTTCAAGCTCTTTGGGGATCGGCCGACGTATTTGCGTGAGTCTATCAAGAGGTGATCTCTTGTGTTGAGAGAATTCTTATTCTATCACCTCAGCGTAGAAAAGGGTGACAAGGTTGGAAGCAAAGCTCATCAGATCTTTTGCTGAAGATCGACCTTCTGGAGATGCCATTGCAGAATCCAGAGCCTCCTTGGTATCGAAGTACATCTCAGTAACAAGATGGTATTTTGTCTCTCCAATTGGAGCACCCGTGATCTTACATACTTCCAGGTGTTTCAAACCCGGTAGTTTGTTGACAAGGGGAGTGTGAACGTTGAAGTAATGTTCGTCAAATGCTCCACTGTCCTCGGGCTTCCTGTAGAGAGCGATGAGCTTTACCATTGGTGCGTAGAACTAGTGGCGAGCAAGCATTTTTGAGGTTGAAGAGATTGGGGTGAATTCCAACTCTTCCATGCTTTCGTGGAATCTTCAGATGGGCATGGTGGCCTAATATACCGACGTCATGGCTTAGATGCAAGACTACACTCGGGATTTGGCGATGGGTTGTACCATGACATGGGTTTAATTAGAGTGAGCACGTAGAGCTAGCCTGAAAGGGGTTAGGAGAATTCTGGTTATTGATGTTCAAAGCCGAGAGAGGAATTGTGTTGCTCGGGTTTTCGCATGTAATGGTTATTCAAGTTCGTGCAGCGAGAGGTGCTCGGAGTCCGGAACAATGAATCAAACTAGAAGTTTCGACAGGTAACGAACCTGGGAAACTGTGAAGGTTTGGGTTTAGGAGATTGATTAGACGGTGAAGGTCTTATCTGTTTGAGGGAAATGTTTGGGATGGTCGTAGGATGGGGAAATGGGCTATTTTGAATGTTTATTCGAAGAAGTGCGAAGAAGAAGGGATATTTAGGTGGGTAAAGGCGTAGTTGAGGTTGCGACAGTTTTACACAGTTTTTGTTTGACTTTGTGGAGAATTATTGTATATTTGTAACTTTGCGTAATCGCTGGCGTAGCTCAACGGCAGAGCAGCTGATTTGTAATCAGCAGGTTGGGGGTTCAAGTCCCTCCGCCAGCTCGCACCGTTCAGGCGCTTGCGCTGGCCGAGAGCGACGACAAGCAACGCAGGTAGGTTGCGGTACTCATGGGCAGGTAGCGAAGCGGTCAAACGCAACAGACTGTAAATCTGTCGGCCTGAGGCCTTCGGAGGTTCGAATCCTTCCCTGCCCACGGCGGGGGTTGAAAGTTTGAGGTCTCGATCAATTTTTCTTTGGCCTTCTTTTTTTATCCAAAGGGTCCGTGTTTGGTTTGGTAGGAACCCATCTCTTTTCCTCACTGATCGATCAGAAATTGCGGGAGTAACTCAGCTGGTAGAGTCACAGCCTTCCAAGCTGTTGGTCGCGGGTTCGAGTCCCGTCTCCCGCTCGAGCGATCTTGTTGACTTAATTGCTGATGTGAAGAGGCCATCGTAGCTCAGTTGGTAGAGCGCGTCCTTGGTAAGGACGAGGTCACCGGTTCAATCCCGGTCGATGGCTCAGAAAAATTGCTAGAGAACTTTTAGGAGGGATTGAGCGGTGCGAGACATTATTACCCTAGAATGCACTGAATGCAAGCGACGGAATTATTCTTCAACGAAAAACAAGAAGAAACAAACCGGGCGCGTTGAATACAAGAAGTACTGCCGTTGGTGCAACAAGCATACGGCTCACAAAGAGACGAAGTAACCTTCGTTCTACTCCCTCGTTCTTCGATGTAGTCATTGACCAGACCATTCTCAGGGGACGGTGGATCAACCGGTTATCACATAAGATGATAAGGTGAAGGGTGAATTCTACCTTTACGTCAGTAGCTCAATTGGCAGAGCAGCGGTCTCCAAAACCGCAGGTTGGGGGTTCGAGTCCCTCCTGACGTGCGACACGACGGAGCACGGCGAGGACTCCTTGCTTTTGATTGGCGGACGAGAAAAAATTCCTGACGAGGGCCAGAAACCACTGGACATTATGTCCTTGGAAGAAACGTTGATTCAGTCGATAAGATAAGAGACGGATGAAAGAGAAAATCATAGCATTTTTCACCGATGTCTTCAGGGAATTGAATAAAGTTACCTGGCCGAAAAAAGAAGAGCTGCAGGAATCCACCGTGATTGTCTTGGTTGTTTGTCTTATGATCGCGGCCTTCATCTATCTTGTTGACACCGTTGTGAGTAAGGCACTGAGCAGTATTCTTTAGGACAATTCAGGAGTTCGAAAGTAGACGTGGAAAAGAAGTGGTACGTGGTCCGTACATATTCTGGGCACGAGAACAAGGTGAAGGCGTACCTTGAGAACGAAATCCTCGTTTCGGGTCAGGGGGATAAGATTGGGAGCGTGCTCGTTCCATCCGAAAAAGTGTTTGAGGTCAAAGACGGCAAGAAAAAGAGTCGAACGAAAACTTTTTTCCCCGGATATATTCTTGTCGAAGCCGATCTAGACGAAAAGGTCAAACATCTGATTCTCAATACCCCGTCCGTCATGAGCTTTGTCGGGCCAAAAAACAATCCTGTTCCCCTTCGACCGGATGAGGTGCGACGTCTCATCGGTAAGATTGAGGAGAAGAAGGATGTAGAAGTTATCGAAGTTCCCTTCCGCATCGGGGAACCCGTAAAGGTGATCGACGGACCATTCAACAATTTTTCTGGCTTCGTTCAAGGAGTCAATGAAGAGAAGCTGAAGCTCAAGGTCATGGTGAGTATTTTTGGTCGGAAAACTCCCATTGAGCTGGACTTCACCCAAGTTGAATTAGAGAAATAGACGTTCTTCACGAAAGTGTTCTAAGGAGTTAAGAATGGCAAAAAAAATTGTGG
>JAHEZR010000141.1 GCA_023251005.1 Ignavibacteriota bacterium
ATCGGCAAGACATCGAAGAAGTGAACTGAAGTCCGGATGCCACCGAAGAAATTATCGAGGTTGAGGTGTTCATCGGGAGCGTGAGCATTCTCATCAGGGAGACCAAATCCGAGAAGAACAGTATCGAGACCAAGCAGCTCCTTGAATTGGCCCACGATCGGAATCGAGCCCCCCTCGCGTTGATAGAGAGGCGTCTTTCCAAACGCTCGTCTCAGTGCCTCAGCGCCTGCCATGACACCAGGGCTATCGATCGGCGTAATCGCCGCCTCTCCCCCGTGCAAAGCTCTGATACTGACTCGAACCGTTTTTGGGGCAACTCTTCTAATGTGCTTCTCAAATAGTTTTGCAATCTTTTCTGACTTTTGATCAGGGACCAGACGCATTGAGATTTTCGCCGATGCTTTGGAAGGAAGTACGGTCTTCGCACCTTCCCCGATAAACCCACCCCAGACGCCGTTGCATTCAAGAGTGGGTCGTGCCCATACTCGCTCAAGAGTGGAATATCCTTTTTCACCGTAAAGAGTCTGAACTCCCAAATCCTTCTTGTAATCCTTGTCACTGAAAGGAAGTCTTTTGAACGCAACCCGCTCCTTTTTTGTGAGCGGACGCACATCGTCATAGAAATGAGGAATCGACACTCGCCCAATCTTATCATGGAAAGATGCAATCATCTCACACAAGGCCTGAATGGGATTATGAATCGAGCCGCCAAAAGTTCCTGAGTGAAGATCCCGGGTCGGGCCGACTACTTGAATTTCCATGTAAGTCAATCCACGGAGTCCATAAGTTATGGAGGGCACCCCGCGCGCAAACATCCCGGAATCGGAAATGAGCACAAGATCAGCCTTGAGCATCTCCTTGTGGCTCCTCACAAAGTTCTCCAGATTAGCACTGCCGACCTCTTCTTCTCCCTCAATTATCATCTTGAGATTGCAGGGTAGGGTCCCGACATTCTTCATATACGCTTCAACGCCCTTAAGGTGGATAAACACCTGTCCCTTGTCATCCGCCGATCCTCGGGCGTAGAGGTTTCCGTCTCGAACCGTTGGTTCAAAAGGAGGTGCCGTCCAGAGCTGGAGCGGGTCGACGGGCTGCACGTCGTAGTGACCGTAGAAGAGTACCGTCGGCTTCCCCGGTGCTCCGAGCCAATCGCTGTAAACGATGGGGTGACCGGGACTCGGGAAGATCTGGACATTTTGCATCCCGATCGACTTCATGTGATCGGCAACCCACTGTGCGCATCGTCGAACGTCGTCCTGATTCTCTTTGTTTGTACTTATGCTTGGGATGCGAAGAAACTCATTCAGCTCAGAGAGATATCGTTCCTGATTGACTTCGAGATACTTGAGGATGTTTTCCATCACAAGCTCCGAGAGGTAGTCGGAAGTTTGCTGTATTAGAGAGCTTCGAGAGGCCCAGAGTGAACCCCCGAAGCGCCCCCAATATAATGAACCTAAACGCAAGTTGCAACTGTATTCGCTAACTTTTTCCGACCTTGACTCTCCATAGGTTTTTGGTTAAATTCACAATAGTTTCGAGGTGAACTCGCCATCGATCCCCACAGTGTCCAATTTGCATCAACGATGAAAGCAGGACTAGAGTTTCTTACGTACCTTCTACCCCTTTGTTACTTCGTCACGGTCTGGCTATACGCGCGCGGTTTTTTCAGCGATCTGAAATTTGCCGAACTGGCAAAAACTCCTGCCCTCAGCATAACGCTTCTCATTCATCTCCTATATTTTATTATTCGAACCGAACAGTTAGGCCACCCTCCGATCACTTCGATTTTTGAATTGATGTCCGTCCTTGCGTTCTCGATTGGTGCTGCTTACTTGTATCTCGAGACTCGCACGAAGGTACGCGGAACAGGCTACTTCATCCTCAACCTTTCATTCTTGTTTCAACTCCTCTCTTCCCTGTTCATCCGGGACGAGGTCGCTGTCAATCCAGTCCTTCGCAGCAATTGGCTCGGATTTCATGTGACGAGCGCCTTGCTCGGTTATGCCGCCATCGCGATCTCAGCAGTTTATGGATTTCTCTACCTCATGCTCTATCACGAGATCAAGGCCAGTCGGTTCGGAGTGATCTACAAGAAGCTTCCGAGCCTCGAAGTTTTGGAGGGAATGAGCTTTCGGGCAACTGTCTTTGGATTTACTCTCCTCACCGTCGCGATTGCAGTTGGAGTACTCTGGCTGAACCGTGCGATTCAGAATTTTTCTTACTTTGACTCGAAACTGATCGGGACTTTTCTTATCTGGTTTCTATATGGAGGAGGGTTGGCCGCAAAGCGGATCGCGGGTTGGAAAGGTCGCAAGATGATGATCCTCTCCGTATCCGCGTTCGGTCTGGCGTTTTTCTCGTTGACGATCATCAATATCTTCTTCAGTGAATTTCATTCATTCTACTGAGATGCATGAACTTGCTCGCCATCGGCGTTAGCCATCGAACCGCACCCATCGACGTCCGCGAACGACTCTGGTTCTCTGAAGAAGAGGTACGCACAGCGCTTCCCCAGCTGAAAGAGAAGTATTTCAGAGAATGCGTGCTCCTCTCCACGTGCAATCGTACGGAACTATACGGCGTTGTGAGTGGAAATGATATCGACACGGAGACGATAAGAAGATATGTCGTTGATTTGAAGCAGGCCGATTCCTACTTACACTCTCAGCACTTCTATACCTACTCAGGTCGCGACGCTGCGCGCCAACTCTTCAAGGTGAGTTCAGGGATCGAGTCGATGATGCCTGGAGACGTTCAGATACTCGGTCAAGTTAAAGAAGCTTATCGACTCGCCCAAGAATGCAGAACAATAGGGTTGGCGAGTTCGAAACTTTTCCAGAATGCCTTCCACGCGGGCAAACGGAGTCGGACAGAGACAGAAATCAGCGAAGGTGCCGTTTCCATTAGCTACGGGGCAATCGAACTTGCCAGTAAGATCTATGACGACCTCCGGAAGAAAACCGCGCTTCTCATTGGTGCGGGCAAGACAAGCGAACTCACTCTGAAGCACCTGCGAAGCAAAGGAATTGGGAATATCCTCATCACAAATAGGACGCAGAGTAAAGCTGACGAGTTGACCGGAAAATTCGGCGGCCGCGTAATAGAATTTGAAAACCTGAAGAATGAGTTGCGGTACGTCGATATCGCTATTAGCTCGGTTACTAGTCACGGCTACGTGCTCGCCGCAAGTGACCTTTCACGGGTAATGAAAGAACGAGGAAACCGTCCTCTCCTGATCATTGACATCGGCGTTCCTCGGAACATCGATCCAGCATCAAACAGGATTGAAAACGTTTTCCTCCACGACATCGATGCGTTACAGATCATCGTCGACTCAAACTTGAAAAAGCGAAAGGGTGAGATCCAGAAGGTGGAAAAAATCGTGGAAGAAGAATTGGAACGCTTCCTACAGTGGCAAAACTCTCTCCAAGTAAATCCGACGATTGAACGCCTTCAATCGATCGTCGAGAGTATTCGGAAGGAAGAAGTACGCAAACACCATCATCGCTTCCGACCCGAAGAGCATGAAATCCTGGAACTCGTTACCAAGCGCATCGTGAACAAAATCCTTCACGCACCGATTAGCAATTTAAAAAATGGAGAGGGCGATAGGGACGAAGAAACGATGAAGATGATTCTCGCTGTAAGAAAGCTCTTCGGGTTCAGCTCGCCGGAAGATCGTCAAGAGGATGATTCCCACGCAAGCGAAGAGAACTAGATAGAATATCATGCTATGTCAGCCCCGAAGTCGACGAGGTTAACAATCGGATCGAGAGGCAGCGACCTTGCGCTTTGGCAAGCGAACCGGGTCAAAGAACTGCTCGGAAACCACTTCCCAAAGTTGATTGTGGAGATCCTCCCCATCAAGACGAAGGGGGACAAAATTCTCGACTCATCTCTCTCAAAGATTGGGGGCAAGGGGATCTTCACACGGG
>JAHEZR010000142.1 GCA_023251005.1 Ignavibacteriota bacterium
GTTCATCATTGCAAGATGACTGTCTTTCGTCTTCTGAACTTCAACCTTGTGGTGGCTTCCGACAAGATCAAGTTCCATGGAGGCAGAGATCGGGACCGCAATCCTCTTTACCTGTGGATTTGCCTCGAGGAATAATTCCGTAATGAGAACAAGCAGCCGATCGCTGCTGATCAGATTCCCGGTTTCATCCACCACGAAGAGCTTTTCTCCTCCTGCGTCGATCATCCAGCCGAGGTCGCACCCCAATGAAGTGACGATGTTGGACAATTGCATGAGCGCTTCGTCGGCCTCCTCCGGTTCCCGCGTTAGTTTTTTGGGGTCGAGGTATGCATTCAGAGCGACCACTTCGCAGCCAAGTGAGCCGATGAGCGTGGGGAAGATAGCGGCAGTGATGCCGTGCGAGTAGTCGACGACAAACTTGAATTTCCCCTTGGAAATTGCATCGATGTTCAGGGCTGAGAGAAATTTCTGTCGGTAGCTCTCCGTTGTCCGCTCGGGGAAGTTGATCGAGCCGACTTTCTCCGGCGCGACACGAGGAACTTCTTCTCCGAAAAATAGACGCTCGACGGTTTTCGTTTTGGAGACAGGGAGATCCTTTCCGTTTGCGTCGAAGAAGATAATATCGGTCAGGTTTCTGTTGTGTGGTGATTTCCTGACATGCAATCCTCCAACTTCTTTTCCCGTACTCAGCTCGTGCCGCAGGATCGGAATGGGAGTTGCCCGCAGATCGTTGACGTGGACGCCTGCTGAAATGAGTCCGCAGATGAGTGCCCGGTTCATCATCCGCGAAACGTTGGCGGCGTCCCGACTCGTGACGACCGTCTGTCCTGCTCCGACAAAAGCTCCAAAAGCGGCTCCAAGTCGTGCGCCAAATTCTGGATTCATTTCGATGTTGGAATAGCCGCTGATCCGCGCATCGGCAAACAGCTCACGGAGCCATCGGTCCTCCCACACCAGACTTTTATTGAGGACTGCTCCTTCCTCCACAACTTTCCCTGGCCAGAGCTTGATGTTTCCAGTCAACTTAGCGTTCGCTCCGATGTAGCACTTCTCACCAATGAAAACATTTTCCGAGATTACAGCTTGTTCACCAATCTCTACACGATCGCCAACAACGTCTGCTGTTAACCGCGCGCCACGACGGATCACTGCTTCATCCCAAATTATCGAGTCCTCAATGGTTGCCCCGGCTTCTATCTTCACCTGGTTGCCAATGACTGAGTTCGATATCGTCGCGTTCTCGCCGAATGTACAATGATCCCCAATTACAACCGTTCCCTTAAAGTTATTCGATTTAGCATCTATCCGCGTGTTACTGCCCGCGTAGATGGATCCTTCCTTCCTCCCCGGAAAATCAATTTTCACGCGGCCAGCGAGACTATCCCAATGGGCCTCTTGATATTCACTTAAGTTCCCGACGTCACGCCAATAGCCATCAGAAGGATAACCGAAGAGTGCGTCGTCCCGTTCGAGGAGTTGAGGAAAAAGATCTTTACTGAAATCGAATTCCTGACCTTTTGGAACGATATCCAGGACTTCCGGTTCGAGGATGTAGATTCCGGTGTTGATTGTATCACTGAAAACTTCTCCCCACGTCGGCTTCTCAACGAAACGGACAATTTTCCCGTCGTCTCGGGTGATTACCACTCCATACTGCAGTGGATTCTGACTGTGATACAGAACAATCGTAGCTTTCGCTTCTCGCCCTTGATGGAATTCAATTGCTTTCATCAGGTTAAAATCCGTGAGAACATCGCCGCTGATGATGAGAAAACGCTCGCCGAGTAGCTTGGCGGCGCTGCGGACACTCCCTGCAGTCCCGTAGTCGGCATCTGCTTTCACATATTTCAACTGAACTCCGAGTCGAGAACCATCGCGGAAGTAATCGGTGATCACCTCGGGATGGTAGAAGAGAGTAACGATGATGTCCGTGATATTGTGGGTGCGGAGAAGTCGAATGATGTACTCCATGATGGGGCGGTTGACCATCGGTACCATCGGCTTAGGAATGTTGCACGTGAGCGGCCGAAGCCGAGTTCCAAACCCCCCAGCCATAATCACAGCTTTCATAACCGAACTAGCCTTTCCAAAACCCGCCTTTTTGCCGATTCAAGTAGCAAGAAGATACAAAAAAATACTTAGGTTTTCAACCAATAGATGAGAGCGATGCAGGGCATCTCGACTCTCGAGGGAGCGAGTTAACGCAGGGCTTGTTTCAGATCTTCTATGAGGTCTTCGGCGTCTTCAATTCCGACTGAGATTCGAACCAAGCCATCGGTGATGCCATTGCGAAGGCGTTCTGCGCGGGGGATTGAGGCATGAGTCATAGTGACGGGATGGGTGATGAGTGTTTCGACTCCACCGAGACTTTCTGCAAGCGAGCAGAGTTTGATCTTCTTGAGAAACTTCCTCGCAGTTGATAGACTTCCGAGATCAAAAGAGATTATCCCACCAGAGTTCTTCATTTGCTTCTTGGCGAGATGATGTTGGGGATGATAGGGCAGTCCAGGATAATGCACTGTTTTTACCTTCTGTTGTTTCGTCAGCCACAGCGCGATTGTCGTTGCATTCTCTGCGTGGCGTTCCATGCGCACAGAAAGCGTTTTGGTTCCGCGCAGACATAGCCAGGCATCAAACGGACTTAGGATTCCGCCCACAGCTTTCTGGAAGAAGCGCAAGCGCTCTGCAACTTTAGCATCGTTTGTGACAATTAACCCGCCGAGCATGTCGCTGTGGCCGTTGAGGTATTTCGTCAAGCTGTGAACAACGATGTCGATCCTGTATTCCAGCGGACGCTGTAAGTAGGGAGTTGCAAACGTATTGTCAACGACAGAAATTAACTTTCTCTGGTTCGCGATGCGTGCGATTGCGGAGAGGTCGGTTATCTCCATCGTTGGGTTAGTTGGGGTTTCAACGAATATCATCTTCGTGTTAGAGCGGATGCTGCGTCTCACGATGGCGATGTCGGTCGTATCAATAAACTCAAACTTAAGCCCGAAATTTTCCCAGACCATCTTTCCGAGGCGGTAAGTTCCGCCGTAGATGTTCCGTGAAAGGAGAACGTGATCGCCCGGTCTCAGCAGTCTGAAGATGCTATCGATAGCAGCCATGCCTGAGCCGAAGGCCAACCCGTGTTTCCCGCCCTCGAGCGCTGCGATGTTTTGCTCCAGTGCCGTCCGTGTGGGGTTTGAAACTCGAGAATACTCGTAGCCCTTGTGCTTCCCGAGTTCCTCCTGAACGTAAGTGGAGGTGAGATGAACCGGCATCATAATCGAGCCGGTGACTGGATCAGGCCGTTGACCGGCATGGACTGCTTTCGTTGAGAAGCGCATTGGACGGATCATGAAGTAAGAAGACGAGAGCTTTCTTAGGGTCTTGTGTGTAGTAATCCTATCAACGTCGTGAAAGTGGAATGACCAACCTCAAAGCCGTGTGGGTTCCTGAAAATCCAACCACTTTGTTATCCACCAGTCCTGCTGTCTTTCCAGCAACGATCACTCCCACATCCTTTATCTTTGCCTGCTTGCCCTTTAGCGAGACTACCCAAATTGCGCCGTCGGGATTGAGATAATCTTTCAAAGTCTTCAGCTTTTTCAGTTCTACATCGCTATCGGCACTGAAGAAAATCAGATCCGAATTCTTCTTCAGTCCAAGTTCTTTCATCCCATTCAAACGCTCGTTGAGCTGCTTCCAAAAATCCTTGTCTTCCACTCCGATCACGCTCACTATAGAATCGGCTTTGACTCCCAACTTGTCAATCAACGGCTTGTTATATACTTTATGTGCCATTGTACTCGAGGACTTTCACACTGGCAAACAAATATGCTAACCGATTCACCTCGTCATATACTCGATCACGTCGTACCTCGTCAAGATTCCCACGATCTTATG
>JAHEZR010000024.1:0-9602 GCA_023251005.1 Ignavibacteriota bacterium
GACAAGCCAAACAACTACCAAAAAGAGATATTGGAAACATCGTGAGGGTTTCATGCTCAGTTTATCCTTTCATGTTGAAGATTTACTGTGGGGTCACGAGTTCTCGTGGGGACTCATGGCAGCGATGAGGTTGGCTATCAACTGGACTCAGAAACTAATCGTACTCTGATTGTCTTTCCTTTTCTTCCAGGAAGGACTCGTGTGGAGATCGCACTTCGGTGGGAGTGACTTGCTCGTGAATAACTCAACTGACTTGCTTGGACAGAAGTCCGTTGCCAATTTTTTTGTGTCATCACAAATCGTTTCTGCGGTGACGCCCTCGGGTTTATCGAAGTACTCCAGCGGAAGGCCGATCTTCGGATCTTCATAAACATATTTCATGAACCTGCCCCAGAGCGGAGCTGCTGCACGTCCGCCTTGTCCGTCCCAGTTCGTAAAGTGCACTTGCTTGTCGTCGAAGCCGACCCAGACACCGGCCGTAATCTGGGGTGTGAACCCTACAAACCACGCGTCGGCGAATTCCTGTGTCGTACCGGTTTTCCCCGCCGCCGGGAGATGGAAGTAGTTCCGGATCCGAATTCCCGTTCCGCCGTCAACTACTCCCTGCATCATTGATGTCATGATGTAAGCAGTTTCTTTACTCAGGACTTCTCTTCTGCTTGGGAAGGTTTCGTCGAGAACGTTACCGTCTTTATCCTCAATGCGAAGGATCGAGTTTGGTTCAACGTAAATGCCTTCGTCTACAAACACGTTGAAGGCAGAGGTCATTTCAAGAGGCGAAACTTCCGCGGCTCCCATCGCGAGCGATTCGTATGGCGGAAGCGGCGACTTGATTCCCATTCGATGAGCATATTGAATAACTTGCTTGACGGGAGAAATCTCTTGCGTTACGAGTCTGACTGAGATGAGGTTGATCGAGTGTTTGAGTCCCTCGCGCAGTGTGCTCTTTCCACCAAAATCTCCCTCAGCATTTCGCGGTGTCCAGCGTTTTCCATCCGCCATCATGATCGTTACAGGCTGATTCAGTAGCTCGAACGACGGCGGGTAGCCGTTATCAATCGCAACGGTATAAACGAAAGGTTTGAAGGACGATCCCGGTTGTCGTCGAATCTGTGTAACATGGTTCAGTCCATACTTAAACGTTTTGAAACCGCTGCCCCCAACCATCGCCAGGATGTTGCCAGTCTTCACATCGAGGGCGACGAAGCCGACTTCAATTGTTTGCTCCACCTTTACCACTGAATCCACGAAGGCTTTCTTGTTGCGGAGCTCTTTGTAAATCCTATTTTTCGCCTGTGCGGTCTCTGCTTGCTGATACAGCTCGTTCGCGCGAATGGCTTTGTCTATGGCCTTATCCAATATCTCCTTGCTCTGTTGCCAGTTCCATTGTGAATTAAACTTCGTTTGGTACTCTGCAAGGTGTTCTTCTACCGCACGATTCGCGTGACGCTGCATGCGGCTATCGAGAGTTGTGTAAATTGTAAGTCCATCCCGATAGAGGTCGAGCCCGCGAAGTTTCGGGTTGCGTGAAAGTTTTTGCCGTATGTGCTCGACAAAATGCGGGGCGATTCCTGTCGGCCCCTGCAGCGAGGCGAGCTGCATTCGTTCGGACTTCGCTGCAGCATATTGCTGCTCCGTGATAACCTCTTCTTTGAGCATCTGATGGAGAACGAGATCGCGACGTCCGTACGCACGGGCTGGGTGGTTGAACGGATCATAATAGGCGGGGCCTTTCAAGAGTCCCACGAGAAGCGCGCACTCGCTCAGGTCGAGATTTTTTGGA
The DNA here is from genome assembly GCA_023251005.1 of Ignavibacteriota bacterium. The sequence continues at coordinate 1,784 of JAHEZR010000024.1, forward strand.
GATTTATCAAAATATATCTGAGCCGCTGTTGCGACACCATAAGCACTTCGACCAAAGTACGCGACGTTGAAATACGTCTCGAGAATTTCGTCCTTCGTATACGTTCGCTCGATCTGGACCGCAGTAATTCCCTCCCGAATCTTTCTCGTGACCTTTTCAAAAATCGATTCTCTTGCGCCTTTGAGTTCATAGAGATTCCGTGCCAGCTGCTGGGTAATCGTGCTCGCGCCCTCTCTCAAGCGGAAAGAGAGCGCGTTCTTCACCATCGCGCGGGCGAAGCGCCCGAGATCTACTCCCCAGTGGCGATAGAAATTCTTGTCTTCAGTAGAAATAAGGGCGTCAATGAGGGGTTTCGACAGCTGATCACGTGTTACTCTCGTCCGGTTCTTTACGAAGAACTGATCCAGCACTTCGCCATCGATAGAAATCACTCTACTGGCAAGGTCCGGCTTTGGGTTTTCCAGCTGCTCGAGGGAGGGCAGTCCAGAGAGGAGATAGATAGCATAAATAACCAACAACACACCGATTCCGGCGGCGGTGAAGCGGAGGGTCTTTTTTCTCGATCTCATCCATTCCTTGATCTTTCCAGTTTTTGTTGGTTTCGAGTTCGTTGTCATGAATTCCTCTGTTCTTTCAACATAAAATCCCGAATTGAAATTCCATCATGCGAGCGATCTCATCTCCGCTTCCACTCGACAAGTCGAAAGCTCGAACCATCGTAGACGCCATAGGTGTAATGTGAAATCCAGTCCCCGAGATTGATGTAAGTGCCATTTCCGATTTTCTCAAATACAGGCTTGTGGTTATGACCCATGACGATATAGTTGTAACCTTCAGCAATTTTCTGTGCGGCAAATTTCATCATTCCGTCGACCTCACCGTAATCTTTCTGAGAAGTGTAATGCCTGCTCTTTCGTGAAGAGAAGCGTGCGAGTCGAACCCCAATGTCTGGATGAAGCCAGGAGTAGAGCCGGATGTTGAAACGATTCCGAAGGACCTTTTTCAGTAATCTATATCCCAGATCATTGCCTGCGAGCCCATCGCCGTGGTGGAGGAAAAATTTTACACCATCGATCGTGACGCTAAATGGCTCAGCATGAACGCGCATTCCAATTTCTTGCTCGAAGAAGTTGCCAAGCCAGAAATCGTGGTTGCCGGCGAGGTAATTAAGCTCTACTCCGGTGTCAACTAATTCTGAAAGCTTCGCAAGCAGGCGATGGAAACCCTTCGGGATGACCGTCCGGTATTCGAACCAGAAATCAAATAAATCTCCGAGGATGAAAAGTTGCTTTCCGTCCGACTGTACTGACTCAAGAAATCGGATTAACTCACGTTCCTTCTCTCTCTCGACTTCCTTTCGATCGATTCCAAGGTGGGCATCGGAGACAAAGTAGGTCTTAGGCATTGGGATTGGAGAACGGCTCTTCAAGAATTTCCACAGTCAAATTACTTAAATCGTCCCCTAAAATCAATTTTCCTCATCGAATGACTGGTGCTCTACCCGTCAGGTGAATCGACGGATAGAGAAAGTGGTTTCTCCCGGACTTTCTGGAGTACAAGAAGACCGCTGAGGAAGAAGAAGCCGATGGAAATGACAGCGATCCGTTGACTGCCTGTGACTGCCGAGATGAGTCCAAAGATTGTTGGGCCAAGGATAGCAGACGCATTGCCACAGATGCCGTCGTAGAAGCCGAAGAACTCCGCCTCGTGCTCGCGGGGAGTTAGACGCGCCATGAGACTGCGGCTTGCCGATTGACATGAACCGATGGACATCCCTGCGAGAAGGCCAACGACATAAAATCCCACTTTTGTTTCAACGAGGAACGCCCCGACGACAACTGCGATCCACATGAGGAGAGTGATGCTGATCGTCTTCTTCGGTCCGAAGTGGTCCGTGAGAATTCCAAAAAGGATGGAACCAAGAATGGCTGTGGTTTGTGTAACAATGAAAAAGATGATGATTTCGACTTCGGTGAAGAGGAGCGTCCCTCGCGCAAAAATTGCGGCGAAGAAGATCACGGTGTTCACCGCGTCAATATAGAGGAAGAAGGCCAGGAGAAACCAAGCAATGTCGCGGTACGATCGAATATGTTTGATCGTTCTTACGGCCCTTCGAAAGCCGAGGCGGATGTAGGGAACCTTTCGTGATGTACCCGCATGCTGTTCCTTCAAGAAAAAAAATAGAGGGAGTGCGAATATGAAGAAGAATGCCGCGGCCACTACAAAGCTAAGCCGGAAATTCAACAAGTTCTCCGCGTCAAAGCCGCCCTTGATGAGAGGGAAGGATAAGCCAAGGATCGTCAACGCGCCAAGGTAGCCCATGGCGAAGCCATAACCCGAGACGCGACCGTAACTCCGTTGAGTTGTAATCTGTGGCAGAAATGCGTCATAGAACGCATAGCCGCCTTCGAACCCGATGTTCGCGAGAATGAAAAAAAGCATTCCAAGGAAAATCATCCCCGGCTTGACGGTGAAGAGGAGAGCTGTGGAGATGACGCAGACAAGAGTGAACCCAAAGAGAAAGCGCTTTCTGCCTCTTGCATAATCGCTTGCTGCGCCGAGAATCGGAGAAAGAATTGCGGCGGTGAGCATTGAAAGGCTATCCGCAATGCCCCAGTAGAGATCGCTTTTTGGCGAGTTCAACGTTACAATCTCTCGGAAGTACAATGCGTACCCGACCGTCTTGATCATGACGGAGAAGGCAGTACGGGCGAAGTCGAAGAGAGTCCAGACAAAGATCTGGCGGCGAGCGCCGGGGACATTAGAGAATGAGGGGCTGACTTCAGTCGCCAATGAAGTTAGTCCTCATTTACTGGGGAGGTTTTCTTTTTTGCTCGGATGTTCGTATCAACGAGACCTCGGCCGGTTTTGTTCAGCCGACCGTCTGCTCGCAAATCCGTGAGAATGGAATCGAGCACGCCATTGATGAATTGCCCGCTCTTTTCGGTGCTGAAGCGCTTTGCAATCTCGATGACCTCGTTGATAGATACTTTTGGGGGAATATCTTCGAAGTAGAGAAATTCACAGATCCCAATACGGAGGAGAATCCTGTCGATCACTGCGATACGGTTAAACTCCCAATTCGCGACTTTCCGTTTAATTGTGGAATCGATTTCTTCCTGATGATCCACTACAACATGGATGAGCTTTTCCGCGAATGCCTGTGCATCCTTTTGGGATTTGAGAGTCACCACTTCGCTGATGATTTTCTCGATCGGATCGTTTGTAAGCTCGTACGCATAGAGTCCCTGCAAAACCTTTTCTCGGACTGCACGTCGCTTGTACGACATTTCCGTCTCTACACTCCCTCTTTCACACTATCTCGAGTTGAGAGAACGTTTCTGCCGCTTTTTCTCTCTGAAGGACCTTCCAGAATGTCTCGAGAAGTTCCGGCACTCCTTCACCTGTGACGGCAGATATCAGACAGATCACCGCTCCATCCTTCATGTGGAGTGACCGAAGCTTTCTTCGCTCTTCCACGGGGGCAAGATCGAGTTTCGTTATGACAATGATCTTCGGCTTCTTTGCAAGCGATGGCTTGTAAAGCCGTACTTCACTGAGAAGAATACTGAAGTCCCGCTGTGGATCCTCGCTGGTGCATTCGATGAGAAAGGCGAGAGCTCTTGTTCGTTCGATGTGGCGAAGGAACTGGATGCCGAGACCTTTTCCCTTGTGGGCGCCTTCAAGGAGACCTGGAATATCCGCAACGACGAAGCTTTCACCAAACTCTCCTTCACGCGGCCGAACAATCCCCAAAACTGGAGAAAGAGTCGTGAAAGGATAGTCGGCGATCTTCGGGCGCGCGGCGGAGATCTTTGAGATGAGTGTGGATTTGCCTGCGTTGGGAAACCCGACAAGCCCGATATCAGCAAGGAGCTTCAGCTCGAGTTCCAACTCGCACTCCTCACCCGGTTGACCCGGTTGAGCATGTCGAGGTGCTTGGTTTGTCGAGGTCGCAAAGGCGGCGTTTCCTTTGCCCCCGCGTCCTCCCCGTGCGATGATAATCCGATCGTTGGCTCTGACCAAATCAGCAAGGGCATTGCCCGTCGACGCATCACGCACTATTGTTCCGCATGGGACGAGGAGGATGATGTCCTTCCCTCTCTTTCCATGTTTGTTCGAACCTTTCCCATGCTCGCCATTTCCAGCTTTATAATGTTTTCGGTACTGAAAATCGAGAAGCGTTCTCATCTGTTTGCTTGCCTGGATGGTTACATCACCACCGTCGCCGCCGTCTCCTCCATTCGGGCCACCTTTGGGAACATACTTCTCGCGCCGGAAACTGACGCATCCGTTTCCACCATTGCCCGACTTCACGTGTATCCTTGCTTCATCAATAAATAGCATACGCTCTTGCCTCGTCTACGAAAGGCTATCTCTCATTCATTCGCCCGATCGCTTCGGCGGTTTTTTTGCAAGTGAGTTCACACGATCGATTTCCTTCAGTGCGGCAGCCTTGAACGTCTGGTCGATTCCCGATCTGTCAACGATCTGTTTGTACATCCCAACTGCTTCAACGTACTTTTCCATTTTCTCGTAAGATTGGCCGGACATGTAGAATGCATTCGCCGTCCAATCCACGCGTCCTTTTTTCGTCACGAGATAGGGGACTTTAAGGAACTCCAGGACTGCCCTTTCGTAGTCTCCTTTTCCGAAGAACGCCTCGCCGATGTAGTATCGGATTTCACCCTCAAGATCGGCATCTGCATCCTCAAGAAGATTCTGTAGATGAAGGATTGATTGATCATGATAGCCAAGCTTCTCGAAGAGGACTCCAATATCGATTTTCTTGTCCTGAACGGACTCGTCGTCGGGAAACTTCCCGACAAAAGTGCGCGTGAGCTGCAACGCCGCATCCAAAAGTCCCACTGTTTTATAGGCTTCGATCAGATTGTTCATGGCAAAAGGAAGTAGGTCTTGAGCCGAAGAACTATCATCCATAACTTTCTTAAAGTAATAGAGAGCAGTGTCAAACTTCTCCGATCTGTAATTGACGTTTCCAAGTGCAAGGTAGACTCTCGGCAAGACTTCTGCGCGGGGGAATTTTTTGAGAATCTCACCATACATTTTGAGGGCTTCCTGGTTTTGACCTGTCGCTTCGTGAATCTTTCCAATCCAGTAATGTGCTGTTGGGACGTATTTTGTATTGTCGTATTCTTTGATCAGCCGTTGAAATGTATTGATTGCTGTCGTGTAATCTTGCTTCTCGAAGAAGCGTTTTCCTTTCTCAAATTCGATTCCGGCGAGTTGTTCATCAACGTCCTTGTAGGTCTTCGAGAAGAGCTTTGCTCTTGCATCCGCATCTGGAAGATTGCCCATGTGAATCAGACCGATAATAAGACGCTGCTCAAGCTCAATCCGCTCTTCATTTGAATCTGCCGACTTCGCGAGATCACTGAACTGCGAGTTTGCTCCGGCATAGTCTCCCCTCTCGAAGAGGAGGTTTGCAAGCTCTCTCTTCAAATTCCGGTTTGTGCTGATCTCGATTGCTCGGTTCACAAAATTCACCGCAGATTCTAGATTTCCCTCTTCCTTGTAAAGACGGCTTAGACTGGCGAGGACATTCGATTTCCTAACATCTTCCGGAATCGGTTGCTTCTCATCCAGATATGCAAGGTAGTATTTCTTCGCAGCTGACTTGTCTCCTTTCTGCTCATACAAACTTCCGAGGCGGTAGAGTGGATCAAGGAGGTTGGTCACGCCGAATAACTTCTCTCTCTGCGTACGCAAATTGGCGTGACATTGAGCGATGGCACTCTCTAGCTGACCACTCGCCGCATGGGCATCCGCCAGACCGAATTCTGCTTGTTCTGCTTGCGGCGTATAAAAATAGTCATTGATGAGATGACGGAGAAGAGTTATGGATTCCTGGGCTTTGCCGGATTCCAATTTGGATCGCACTGCAGCGGCCAATACTTTTGCCGCGAATGTCCCGTTCGGATACTTGATGAGATAAGAATCATACAGGCTCACGGCACTATCAGTTCTTCCTATGTTCGCCATGGTTTGGCCGAGGCGATACAACGCCTCTTCTCCATAGGGGCTTGACGGAAACCAGCCAAGGACCTGTTGGTACGCGAGCGATGCTCGGTCCAGTTGACCCTTGCTCATTAAACTATCTGCAGCCGCTGATGCTACAACATCGCCCAGTGTTGAACCGGGATATTTCAACACAAACTCCTCAGCAGTCTTTAACACCTCGTCTGTTTTGCCTAGAGAAATTCTCAGAAGAGCTATCTGTGCGGCAGCATCGCCCGAGAATGGATGGGAAGGATAATTCTTTAGAAATTCTTCGTATGCATGCAATGCACTATCCGGTGGGACATGGTTTTTTTCCGACAGTAGTTGTTGGCATCTTCCTCGGTAGTAGCATGCTCGGGCTTGGGTTGGTTCTGCGACTTTATTTTCGATAGCCAAGTTGAACATTTTCGCTGCCGCGTCATAGTCCTTGAGATCGTTGAAATAGATTTCACCAAGGTGAAATGCCGACTCCCCCTTCGATTCACTTGAGATTAGACTCGCGAGGAGGTTTGCGAGTTTGTTTAAGCTTGCCGTTGTAGGTGTCGGTTCAAACGTCGTTATCCAGTGGATTCGTCCCTTGGCTTCCGGAATGAATGGGCTGGCAGGATATCGGGTGATGAGTTCGTCGTAGCTCTTGAGCGCCTGCTCAAATCCCTTAAGTCTCTCCTGAACCTTTCCTATTCGAAAGAGCGCATCATCGACGAAAGAGCTTCGGGGATATCGGGAAAGAATTTCATGATAGGATGTGATTGCCTTCTGCTCCTTATCATTCCCAGAGTAGTCATTCTCATAGATCTCACCGATCACATAGAGAGCAGCCGTGGCATTGGGATCATTTGGGTATTCTTTGATAAAGTTCTGAAGATAGGAGACTGCAGCTTGGTAATCTTTCAGTATTCTTGAGGCACTCGCGGCCCCGACATAGCCTGTTCTCCTGTCAACAACTCTACTCGTATCCGTCGTGATCGCGCGGTAGTGTTCCAACGCACCGCGGTAATCCTTTTGTTCTTCGCGAGCCGATGCCGCGAGCTGCCGTGCTTCAAGATTTATCTCGGGAGAAACACTCTGGCGGAGAAGTTGATCCAAGAAAGCGCTCGAGTTCGAGAAGTCATTTAGTTTGAAATAGCTCTTGCCGATTGCCAGCAGTGCACGCTGCTTCAAGACTGGATTCGAGGAACTTGTATCCGCAATAATCCTCTTGAGACTTCCAATTGCCTCAAGATATTTCCCGATATCTTGCTGGAGAAGACCCAACTCGTAAGAAGCTTCGTAGTAAGTACTCGTATTCGGGTACGACTCGATGACTTCGCGAAAGGCTTTCTCCGCATTTTCCGATTTTTCCTGCTGGCGATAGGTCTTGCCGATGAGCAAAAGAGCTTTCGCCCTCACCCTGCCTTGACTTGCTTTGCTGGCAACTCGTTTCAGCTCCGACCGAGCCCGATCGAAATTTCCCTCCTCTAAGTATGTCTCGCCAAGCTGGAGACGCCCTTCAGGAACAGTCTCACTCATCGGATATTCCTGTACAAGTGTCCGGAGGACTTTCTTCGTCCGGTCAAGTGCTCCGGCCATTCTGAAGTAGTAGGCGGATTTTAGGAGAGCATCTGGGGCTCGCTTGCTCTTCGGATGGAAAACCTTTAGCCGCTCAAAGGCTGATGCCGCTTCGAGAGGATTATTCATCGCTGCATAGGCTTCAGCGACTTTCCACCACGCATCAGGTGCTTGAGGATTCTCTGGATAGGAGAGGGCGAAATTTTGAAAAGTCATCCTTGCTTGCTCGTACTGTTTCAGCTCCATCTGC
>JAHEZR010000024.1:9612-10736 GCA_023251005.1 Ignavibacteriota bacterium
AGTCCCAGATAGAAACGTGCCTGGATGCTTTGAGGTGAATTCGGATACGCCTCGGTGAACCTTTTCATCTGCTCCGCTGCGAGGTCATAAATCCTGTCATTGTAGAGATTGACGGCGAGCTTGAACTCGGCGTTTTCTTTCGTGTCCTGTGAAGGAGCGACAGCGGAGAGAGACAATAGAAGGAGGGAGAAATAGAGCGTTTTAATCCGCATTGATGACATGCTTGTCAAGGAAACACCGACGAAAGGATCGACGATGAAATAAACATAAGACTTTCTTGGCTGGTAGTCAAGGTTCGGGAAAACCTATGGAGAGCAAAATATTGCGGCAGGAATCAGATCTTCTTGAAGAGCAGTGCTTTTTTCACCTGACTGATTGCGCCCGTTACGTCGATATCCCGAGGGCACGCTTCAGTGCAGTTGAAGATCGTACGACAGCGCCAGACACCATCGCGTTCGTTCATAATCGCAAGGCGCTCTGCTGTCGCTTTGTCACGACTGTCGAAAATGAATCGGTGAGCGTTGACGATTGCCGCGGGACCGATGTACTGGTTGTTCACCCAGAAGGAAGGACAGGAAGTCGTACAAGCTGCACAGAGAATACACTTCGTGGTGTCATCAAAGCGTTCTCGTTCTTCCGGGCTTTGCAAACGCTCCGTTGAGGAGGCAGGGGTGTCATTGATGAGATAGGGCTTTACAAGCTTGTAGTTATTGAAGAACGGTTCCATATCCACGATGAGGTCTTTGATCACAGCTAAACCTTTCATTGGCTCTACTGTGATTCCTTTTCCCATGTCTTTTACCAAAACTTTGCACGCAAGGCGGTTGCGGCCATTGATCAGCATGGCATCCGAACCACAGACACCATGACCGCAAGAACGTCGAAAGCTAAGCGATCCGTCCATGTGCCACTTGACATAGTGAAGCGCATCAAGGACGCGATCCGTCGGTTCGACTTCGGCGTTGTATTCGGCGAAATACGGTTTTTCGTCCTTCTCGGGATTGAAGCGTTTAATCTTGAGTTTTACTTCCATCTTCTTGTCTGCGATTAGAGGATTACAATCATGGTCTCAGAGCAAACTTAATTGGGTCTTAGTACTTTCTTTCCTTTGGCTGGAACTTCGT
>JAHEZR010000143.1 GCA_023251005.1 Ignavibacteriota bacterium
TTTCTCAGGGGGACTAATCGATTTTTCTCGCGTGACTGTCGATCACTTGCTGCAGCTCAGCGAGAATCTGCTTCGCTTCACCAACTCGCAGTCCGAAGAAGTAAGGGTTCATTTCATGAGATTTTGTCAGATAATATCTCGCCTCACTTCGTTTTCCTGCTCGATAGGCAATCATCCCCGTGTGATAATACATGGCTGCATCCTTTGTTCCTAGTCGACGTGCCTGAATAGTGTAAGAAAGCGCCTCCTCATATTTGCCGAGTTGATAGAGCGTCCATGCGTAGGTATCGAGCACTCCGACGTTGTTTGGACGGAGATGATATTCATCTTGCGCTCGCTTCAAGGCTTCAGAAAGGTTTGTGACATGATTTGCACAGAACATCGCATACTCGCGATTGACGTTCCATCCCATCTTTTCATCCTGTTCGAACATGTCCAACACTTTTTTCACCATTTCACTTTCTTCTCTCGTCTGTCCCTTTATTCGGTAAATCTCTGCCAGCTCCTCGAGAAAGAGGTGCTCGGGAGTCGCTTCATAAGCTTTTTGGAGAAGTTTGATCGCCTCTTCATATTCTTCCCTTGCACTCCTCACTTGTGCAAGGCCGCTTAATGCGAAGGCATAGTTAGGGCGCTCTTCCAAGGTCCCGTTGAATATGAATGCTGCTGTATCGAGCTTCCCTTCATTGAGGTAAAGGTTGCCGAGAATGTAAAGCGTCCAGGCCCGATTCTCCTGTCCGGATACTCCGGCATCGGCAGCAAGTTTCATCGCGTGACGAGCCCCCTCGAGATCGCCGTGCAGCTCGCGCAAGTAGGATGCACGCGAATATGAGCGCAAATCCGGACGAATGCTGAGCATTTTGTCACACGCTTTTACAGCCTCCTCATATTTGCCCGATTCCACATGAGCGTCGCACAACACGCCGAAAGCGAATGCATTGTGAGGATTCTGCGAAACTGCTTTCTCAAGAAGCTCCTTTGCTTCTTGGAAGCGATGCATCGTTAAGAGAAGAGAGCCTTTCGTTGTGATTGCATCAAAATGATCGGGGCTGCGGGCCAACGCTTCATTGAGCAATGCCTGGGCTTTCGGAACATATTCAATATCGTTGCCGGTGATTCTCGCTTCCTGGACGAACAACTGCGCAAGCTCAACATAATTCTTCACCGCATCGGGGTTCTTGCGGATTTCATCACGGTAGTATTCCACAGCTTTCTGAGCATTCAAGAATTCGGATGACGGTTTCGCCTCACCCGAACGAGCGCTGAGCTGCGGAACCTCTCTTGCCACTTTTGCTTTGTGAAGGAGCAAATAAGTTCCGATGCCGAGAGTTGCGACGAAAGCAATCGTGAGTCCGACTCGAACATTTTTTTTCATCTTTCTCTCACCATTAAGAAAGGAAAGCTCCAGCAAGCATTTATCCGGAGGTGTGTCGTGCCGGAGCTTTCGTTTTCAATCCTAATTCATTCTTACTTTACTAGCAACGCTTTTTTCGTGGAGACAAGCTGGTTCCCCACTTCGAGACCGTAGAAGTACGTGCCGGAGGCGAGGCCCTTCGCATCCCACGATACTTTGTATGTCCCGGGCGTGTGTTCCTTATCGACAAGGGTTGCAACCTCCCGACCCTGCGTATCGAAGACCTTTAACTTCACCACGTCCGTCGTCGAGACCTGGTACTGGATCTCAGTCGAAGGATTAAACGGATTTGGATAGTTCTGCTCGAGGATAAACGCCTTCGGAACACCTATCCCGAGGAATCCTTCGTTGACACTTGTCACGACCCCAGGTGCATTCGTCGTCAACTGCTTCACGTAATCATACCCGCGATGGGGGGGAGCCAAAAATGGGAACAATGCGAGGAACGGAACATCATTCGCGGTCGGTCCTCCATTGTATGTCAATTCAGCAACGAGCTTTGGCGATGCGAGGTCTGAATAATTTCCTTGCACAGCATCATCGAAGGGCAGTCCGACTGCTGCAAGAACCAATCCACCGACTGCCTGGAGTTCGATTGTCGTCACATCGTCTTCAAGTCTCCTTCCATTCGGGAATCCATCCATGTGCGGGATCCTCTGAATGCTCGTGCTCGTATTGAATCTCGGATCTAACAATCCAAGTACGGCGGCACGGACTAATCCGAATCGGGCATTTGTTTTGAACTCCTGAGAGCTGCGATCTGTCACGGGCGTTGCCATGTTCAGGCGCAGCATGTCGCCGCCATAGAATTTTCCACCATCATTCGTGATGGGCAGATAGTTGTGGATGAATGGCTTCCCAGCAGCGAGAGGTCCGCCGCTCCCCTTGCCCGTCGCGAGCTGATAGGGAATCGCATTGGGTACTCCGAAGTAGAAGATTGGGAAGATATCGACGAGGCGCGGCTTACCCGGAGCGACCAGTCCGGGTTGAATCGGCGCAGCGAATGCTGTTCCAGTAAAGTTTATTCCCGGAATCTTTGTCGCGGCAAACGCACCGTCCTTCCCATTACGGAAGTCGAAGCCCGGCGTCGTGTAACTGGGGATAACACCGATCGCTGGGTAAGACTTTGATTGGATGCGCAGTGCGGAGAGCGCAGGAACTGCACCGCCGAACTTGCTGTCGTCCATGTAAAGAGCCAATTCGGGATTGGCGAAGTAATCGACGAACGATTGCTCTTCACGGCTATACGGTGAGAGTGCATTCCAGTAATCCTTCTGTCCGATTGGAATAATTGCTTCATTCGTCAACGGCAGCCCCAAGCGGGAAACTTGGATCCAAGGCCCCCCGACAGTCGGCTTCGCCCCAACCGGTGAGAGTGCAGTGATTTGTGGCCGGCTTGCTGATGCCCACGCGCCGATGGCGAAATCGGCATCGAGAATATTCCTCGCTTGAGACACACTCTTGCCTTCTCTCTGCAACAAGCTGATTGGGATCTGCATCACGATTGCGTGAGTATTGTACCCCGCGACGGCATCTCGGGCATTGGCTGAATTTCTCGGATCTGTTCCATAAGCGCTGCGTGTTTGTCCGAGATCGAAGATACCGCCAAGATCGACAAAGAATGGATCATCACGTGGACCGCAGAAGACTTTCTCGCCGGACGCAGCGGTGACGATTGCGCTTTGAGCGAGTGTGGAGTACGGCGTGTTCATTCCCGCCCCACCTTCGATAGACCGAGGACCGATGTTGTTCGGAGGGACGACACCATTGCTGATAATCTCCGTAACGGCGCCACCTTTAATTCTCGTGCACCTGTACGCCGTCTTAAGATTCTGTTTTCCGAGACGAATGTTGAAAAACGTTGTCGGATCCTCGTTCGTCTGAGTGAACGTGAAGCGATAGGTGATATCGTCTTCCGCGCCGCCCAGTGGTCCTTCGTAGACTTTGTTCTTGATATGGATTTCGTACCGGATATTCTCGCCAAACGTTGACCAGTTGGGACCTCCCTCGGGAAGCTCCAGAGGAATGTACGTCGCCACGATCGTCACGCTGTTTGTATCGTCCGGTGAGCGGAACGCATACAAATCACAGTTGTCTGCGAGTGGGTCGTTGCTGATCAAGGGCGCCTCGCGGTGACTCGAGGCGCCGACGTCGCCTGAGTCCGGAACGAGGATGAACGCAATCGCACCAATCAGCAGAGCGGCTGCAATAATAATAAGTTTACGCATTGGGAACCCTCCCATGAATGATTGAGAATTGAATTTCCAAAGGCTCACTGTGGGGTAACAATATCTGCTTTAAAACTTGAGACCGCGGTGAGAACTTCATCCTTCTCTTTCTGAGGTACACGAAATTTTTCGAGAGATGCCGCCAGTTGCTTCACCGCAGCCTGCCAGTCGCTCTCGGTGATGTTGAGCCCCTCGTGAGATGCTTTCATGCTGCGACCTGTGTAGAAGCAAGGTCCAC
>JAHEZR010000025.1 GCA_023251005.1 Ignavibacteriota bacterium
ACTCCATTTGCTCCCACAAGTCCCGGCTCTTCACCGAAGTGCACGCAGCAAGCAGAGACAATCGGCAAGCGACCGGAGTAGCACCTTGCGATTTCGTCGTTCAGCCGGTTCACTCGGCAATCCAATGGACAGATATTGCACGAGGCGAGCAGCGCCTCAAGCTTCGCCGCTCGCTCGGCTAATTCTCCTGAACGATAAAGGTTGATGTAGCTGGGTTCGAACAAGGCCGCTTTGGAGTAATTCTTTGTGCGAAGATTGGAGAACAGTAGCTCGTGACACAACTTCGGCGATTAAAGATATAAAAACTTTTCCCTTATTCCAACTGGTGAGCGAAAGAGGACTGGAAAAGCCAAATTTTAAATGAAGAGGAGATGAGAGCTCTGAAGATTAGACTACACCGGAAAGCCTTCAACCTTTGTGACTGACTCGAGGGGCTCTCCAAAAAATCGCTCGCCGAGCTCACGGAATCGGTGGGGTAAATCACTCACGAAAAACTCATGGCGAGGGGTTCCGTTGTTTCGGGTGAGCAGCCCTTCACGGGCGAGTAGTTTCTCCACCTCAAGCGCTGTGGCTTCCGCTGAGTCAATCAGTGTGATCTGCGGGCCGACAACTTTCTCTATCGTGTGTTTTAACAGAGGGTAGTGCGTGCAGCCGAGGACAAGTGTGTCAATTTCCTGAGCGAGAAGCGGTTTCAGGTACTCGTTTGTAAGCATTTCCGTTGCAGGATGGTTTGCGAGCCCTTCCTCCGCGAGAGGAACAAAGAGAGGGCAGGGTCGAGAAATCACCTCGATCAAAGAATCAAGGCTATGAATCGCGCGAGTGTAAGCCTGGCTCACAATTGTCCCGACTGTACCGATGACTCCTATCCTTTTGTTCTTCGTTGCTACCACAGCTGCCTGTGCCCCCGGACTGATTACACCGAGGACTGGCATTGGATTTCGTTTCTCAACTTCATCGAGCGCAACGGCTGAGACGGTGTTGCACGCAACGACGATCAGCTTTACGCTCTTTGACGTGAGGAAGGCTGCATCTTGAATTGCATACTGTCTCACAACGTCCGGCGACTTTGGACCGTACGGAACCCGTGCGGTATCACCGAAGTAGATGATCCACTCGTGAGGCAGCCTTTCGGTGAGAGCTCGGACAACTGTGAGTCCTCCAATGCCAGAGTCGAAGACGCCGATTGGGTTGTCGGTGTTAAGCTTCGCCATGAACTAGCTTAAGAACGTAGGCAGTGAAATTACAGGAGAGAAAATAAGCAAACTTTTGAAAAGGGGCAATCTTTGGGAGTAATTCAGGTTGCCTCAGGCTATCTACGTGGTCGCTGTGGACTTGTCTACGACCAGTCCCAATTAGGAGAAGGGAGGATCAAAGCTGGTGGGAAATGGCTCGAGCGGGAAGTTAGATAAAAATGCGGTGCCCTTAATTAGGGCTCATGCCATCTCGAACATTCTTCCATAGACGACGTCAAACCGAAAGCTTTTGGCAGTGCAGCGGGATTCGATGTACTCTGCGAGCTTCTCAATCCTTCCCGGGATCGACATGATCTTTTCCTGAGCTTTCGTTCCGAGCTCGTTCAGATGTGTCAGCACCTCGATGTTCCATAGGGTGATGAGTTGCTCGATGATCTTCTTGTATTCTCTGGGTCCATAGATACCGGCGCGGCGTACAACATCGGCATAAGTGTTAAAATTTAAGATCGTGAGACCGGGCATCTCGACACTGGGCATGATTGCGGATGCGGACTCGAGGGCGCTATTTGGATCACGTGCAAGAATCTCTTTGAAGACGGTCATGTAAAAAGCGTAGTGTCTTGCCTCATCCTGCGATACTTTTTGAGCAATCGAGAAGAGGAGCGGCTCCTTCTCCGAAACGAGTTTGCCTGTGTTCAGGTGAGCGATCTGCGTCGCTTTTTCCTGGCATGTGGTATAGATGAAAATCTTGTAGGGATCACCGCCCCAATTGGGGTTAAAGCCTGCGCGGATGTACTCAAACTGAAGCTTCTCAAGAACTCTAAAATTGAGCAAGCGGGAGTCGCGGACATAATCGCGCAGAATATTACCATGCCGATCTTCTTCAGCGGTCCAGAGATTATTCCACAATCCCCAATACGTTCTGCTTCCCAGATTCTCCGCAACGACTCTGTGAAAATGTGGCAATCCCTCCTCCGTCAAAATGTTGAGAGCGAGTGCGACGCGGGCGCTATCGGGAATGTCTCGTGCACGGTCACGTAGCTCGGCAGTCTCTTTCTCGTTGTACTGGCCCTCGTCCGCAGGGAGAAGCTCTGAAGGAAACCACAATTCTCGCTTTGACTCGTGCTTCTCGATCAAATCGCGAACTACAGGCTCAAGATCGGCAAGAACTTCAAGCTTCGAGGCAAATGATTTCGTCAGTTGTGCTTGGGTGGTATGCATCACAAAACCCTCACGCTTCTTAGTGAGACTTCTTAGCGATACCTCGCTCGGTGGGCAGGTAGGAATGATCAGAAGCCGGCAAGATATGTTTCATGTATCATACTCACTTTCAAGAAAAAAAACAACAGAAATTTTTGATAAAAGTGTGATTCTTGTACTCAGCTGAAATCGTTTCTTATTTGGAATCCACCTTTTATAATCGCCCCGCAACCACTGCAGCGGCCTTCGCTGACTCAACGACCCCTCCGCTCGAATTGATTGCTTCAAGGAAGATTACGTAGATCCCCATTCGTAGCCGTTGCTTTTCATCATCGAGGCCATCCCAGATGATTTGGGCACGAGAGCCCGACGGCTCATTGTTTGCGAGGGTTCGGACAAGCCTGCCGAGCGAATCAAAAATCTTAATGCGGATTTGCGCGATCTGGCTGGTCAACTGATAACCCACGATGGCGAAATCTTCAAAGCCATCGCCGTCGGGAGAAAAGGGATTCGGAGAGATGGTGAGAGTTACCTGCGATGGCAGCATTGTTGTGAATATACTATTCTGTCGACCCGGCGTGCCACCCACTCTCTCAACACAGGAGCTCCAGTTCCGTCTGTCATTCGAAGATAAATTTGGGTTTATGCGCTCAAGCGAAACACCTGTCACGTCGGCAAGATCAGGATTATGCCACGAAGGTGAATACCTGACACTGTCTACTGCCGTGCCGATTAAGTCAGTGATGATCACGTCATCTCCTTCATTGTTGAAGCTCAAGCTTGAACGATTGAGAATGATGACTGACACATTCGAAGGGGGAGTGCGAAGAGAAGGAAAGAGTGAGATAATCGAAGAGTCTGAGCTGATCACAGCAAAGCCACCCGGTGGAACCTGAGCGCGAGTCTTTGCAATCGAAAATACATTTGCCTTTCCGGTCGCATCTCTCATGTCCGAGAGAGTCCAATTACTAAGGTCAACGGGAGACGATCCGGGATTGTAGAGCTCAACCCATTCTGCCTGCTCGCTCAGCGGCCCATACATGATTTCATTGATGATGAGCGCGCGCGGCCGAAATCCAACGTTGATGTCAGCGGCAACGCTGTTGTTCGAAGTCCTCTGATCAGAGCTGAACTCTACAACTGCAGCGACTCGGTTTGGCCCCGATGGAGCGTTCTGCCATGCGAGTTCTGCGAGCACTGAATCGCGCCGCTGCAGCATCACACTCGGTGTGACTGTCCCGATGAGCTCAGTAGGCGTTAAAACTGAATCTCGATTTACATCGTGATAGAACTTCACGGAGTAGCCAGAAGCGGGTTGCCTACCGATGTTTTGGGTTGTGGCTGCGATTTGCACCGGTGAGCCCGGTTGTAGTAACGTGGGGGTTCGTGGGAAAATCCTCAGAGCCTTGAGATCATTATCGAGGGTCCCCACACTGTTCAGTCTGCCGGGCGTGCTGCCTTCTGTATCAGTGGAAGTGCCCCAATTTGTAGAGTCCGTTGACGAAACTCCAACATCCATTCTCTCAAGTGATCTGCCGTTTGATCCGCCCCATCCTGGCGTGTACGTGAGGCTATCCATCGTTGCGCCGTTGGCGTCGTAAAGCATAGCGGCATCACCCGAGTTGCTGAATAACGCCGTCGGAAGACTAGGGACGAACACGAGCATTGAAGGAACCGAAGCGTGGAAATTGAGAATCGAAGCATCTCTCGTCACCACGACGTAACTACGAGATTTGAATGAGATGTCCGCTGAAGAAATGAGATACTTGGTCGTTGGCGTGCGATTCGAGAGCCTCCAATTTTTTAAGTTCACATCCGTGGTGGATGCATTATAGATTTCGATCCACTCTGGCTCACCTCCGGTTGGCCCGTACATGATTTCGTTGATGACGACACTCCCTGCTGGTAACCCGACCGCAACCACGATGATCCTCTTGTTATTCAGAAGGAATTCATCTACTGCAGACTCGACGAGAAAAATGTAGCGGTGTTCTCCTGCGGAGATATTGAGAACTTGAGTAGAAAAAGAGGCAGAATCAGTCGGCTGAAGCGTGCCTGTCGATGATGTGCGTGTGATAAGTTCGTTAGTTTGTCCCGTTGAATCTCCATCAAGGTCATCGAAGAAACTCACTGCATAGCTCGAGGCAGGATTTGTTCCTAGATTCACGATCTTCGCGGTGAGGATTATGTTGGCGCCGGCACTTGGGAAGAGGGGCGAAACAAGGATGCTGCTCACCGCAAGATCGTTGTCCTTCTGTGCGATCGTGTTGACCCGTCCAGGACTGCTCCCCGATGGATCAAGTGAGGTTCCCCAATTCGACCGTTCACTCGAAGGGCCATCTGGAGCAACCCGTTCCAACGATCTCCCTCCACCTCCACCCCACGTCGGCGAATAGAAGAGACTATCTATCGGGGCATTTCGCGCATCGTAGACCACGACTGCGTCTCCGGAATTGCTGAAGAGGGCAATCGGAAGGCTCGCGTTGATGAAGAGCATGCCCGATATGGAAGGATGGAATGTCTGAAAGGCAAGGGAATCTCTCGTAATGACAGCAAAACTTCTCGGAGGCAGAAGAGCGTCAGAGTTTGTAAAGGGATATTTCGTTGACGTAATGCGGTTGGAGATTTTCCAGTTCCTCAAGTTCACATCATTGTTCGACGTATTATAGATCTCGACCCATTCTGGCTCACCGCCACTGGGCCCGTACATAATTTCGTTGATGACAACAGTTCTCTGCGGGAGTCCAACCGTGACAAGGACGACTCTTTTATTATTCAAGAGGTCTTCGTCTGAAGTGTAATCGACTATCACCAGATACCTGTGATCACCAAGCGAGACATTGAGAACTCGGCCAGTGAAAGAAGCCGAATCGCCAGGCTGAAGTGTGGGAATCGAAGTAACTCGTGTTATCAGTTCGCTCTCCTGTCCGATTGAATCGCTGCTGACGTCTTCAAAGAAACTCACCGAATAGTTTGAGGCGGGATTCGTTCCGACGTTTGCTACTTTTGCAGTGACCATGACCTCTCCACCGGCGTTTGGGAATGGAGGAGAAACGGTGACATTCTTAATTGCAAGATCATTCTCTTTTTGAGTGAGCGTGTTAACACGTCCAGGACTACTCCCCGATGGGTCAAGCGAGGTTCCCCAGTTTGATTGCACAGTCGATGGATCAAGGGGTACAATACGCTCGAGTGATTTGCCACTACCGCCTCCCCAATTTGACTTATAGTACAGGCTGTCGATCGAAAGGTTCCGTGAATCATAGAGCACTACCGCGTCACTGTCGTTTCTGAAGAGCGCGATGGGCAGGCTCGAGTTGACAAAGAGCAAGCCCGGGATGGATGGATGAAATGCCTGAAACGCAAGTGAGTCCCTTGTGATTACAGCAAATCCTTTGGAGGGAAGAAAGATATCGCTTGTGGTGAATGAATACCTCGTGGAAACGATCCGATTGGAGATCTTCCAGTTTTTCAGATTGATACTGCTCGGTGTAGTGTTATGGATTTCAATCCACTCCGGTTCGCCCCCACTCGGTCCGTACATGATTTCATTGATGACGACCGAGCGAGGGGTCAAACCGGCAAAGAAATTCAAGACCCCTCGATTGTTAGCCGCATTCTCGTCTCGAGTCGTAGACACAACCACGAGAATTTGATGATCTCCAGCTGAGAATGCGTTCCACTGTACCCGAAGCGTAAGTGAATCACCGGGAGAGATTGGTTGTGGCGAGAGCTGACGGAATCTCTCGCCTGTCTGACCAACCGAATCTCGATTGACATCGTCAAACAGTTCGAGCGCATAGCTTGCGGGAGTTTGTACCCCAAGGTTCGCAAGAACGATAGTGAATGTCACACTGTCCGAAATGAGAGGGAAGGCTGGAGTCATACTCACTGACCTGACAGCGAGGTCGGTGTTTGCCTTAACGCTTAGGATCAGATCATCGATGCGGAAAGTCCCGGCCGTTCCTCCCGTTCCCCCAATTATCCGCCATCGAAATCTCACTTGACTTTGATTGCTGAGGCCGGCGGGAAGATTGACGGAAATAAAATTGTAGGAGGTTGTCCCGGGGTTTCGGAGGGTGTCGCTCAGAACGAATGAATAAGTTGTTCCGTTATCCGTCGAAGCCTCGACTATGACACCTGAGGTGTGTGTCGCAGACCGTGAGGTCCAGTATTCCAGCCTATCTGGCACGCGATTGGTGAAATCAAACCGGGGCGTGACAAGGATTTGTGAGAGTACCGAGTTTGTCGAGATGACCGCGTTGGGCGGCGAGTGCGGCGATGTCGTTGTCGTCGTGAAATCTCCGCCCGCTGAGCGATTGAAGGAAGAACTCCATCCTGGTGGTAAGGTTGGTGCCGTTACGGAGTCGAAATTTTCGGTGTACGGGAAGGATCGAATCTGAGCATCAAGGTGCCAGTGCTGAAGAGAAAGTAGGAGAAGGAGAAGTGGAAGCAGGATTAATCTACGCATCTGGACAAAAGAGAAGTTTTCAAATGGAGATAGAATGCCTTTCGTTACCGGACCGGATGGTTCAGTGAAGCGGAAACAGAGCATTCGGAGATTCAGTCCGGATGTGAATCTAAAAAGAGTTTGTGATCGGGCTCTTTGTTCGTGGCGTTGAAATTAGATCCGTTCTTCTTTCACAGCTTTTCACTAATCGCCTCGCCGGCCTTTGCGGAAGCTACAGTACTTTTCAGCAAAAGAAGAATCGCACCAAATCCAAAGATAAGTCCAGCCAGGATAACTAGAGGCCGAACGTAGGGGACAAAGGTAAGAGCTTGAACGAGAAGAAGCCCGACCGCGAACGCCGAGAATTGATTCCACCGAGTCTTGCCTTCCATCCCGAAGAGTCGCTGCCCTAGGAACACCCCCAAGCTCAGTTGTGTGAGATAAGCGACCCAAGCGAACACTGTTAAGCAGAGAAGTCCAAGCGGGATACCGATGATGGTGATTAACAGAAGGACGCTGATGACAGGGATCAAGATGACTCCCATGAGGCCCCAGAGAAAACTTTTTCCAGGCAGCTGGCTAATCGTCGAGCCAATCCCGATTAGCTGCTTGGGGAATGCAAAGAGAAGGGCTAAGCCCATAACGAGCAGACTTGCAGTCCAGAAAATCTTGACCCAGAAAAACCACGGATGAAAACCGAGGATATGTTGGTGCGGTCTCATCTCACGAACGCTAATATCCACCGTTCCGAGTACAGTGCCCTCAGAAATATCCACGTGTTCTTTTTCTTTCACTCGAGCAGAAAGACTGCCTCCAACCTTTGCGCCCTTGAATATCGAAAGATTGTCCCCACTGAAATGAACATCTCCATTGATCCTGCCACTGACGCTCATGTCTCTTGCGGCGGCCCTCGCCTCCCGTTCTACCGCTCCCCCGACGCGGAGGGTTCCGCTGGCGGTGAGAATGTTCCCACCGATCACTGCGGATTTTCCGATGTTGATATTTCCACCCGCTGCCGAGATGTTTTTCCCCACGATCCCGTTTATCTGTATATTTCCACCAGCGGCGCGGATGTCGTCGGAGACTGTGCCGCTAATGTCTACTTGCCCGCCCACAACGAGCAGGTCACCGTTGATCTTCCCAGTCACTTCTACCAAACCACCGGCGATGTATGCGTCACCGTTTACTGTTCCTTCTATTACCACTTGCTGTCCTGCAGCGAAATACCATCCTTCATGGGTTTCGCCTTCAGGCAGGAAAACTCTTTTTACCTTCTCACGCTCTGCGCGATCGTATCCCCGACAAGAAACAATAGAGATGGCGACAATGGCGTAGAGAAGTACACTAGGAAAGCGGGTAAGGACGGATTTCATAGAGTCCTCCTTTTTGGATGGGTCAAGAGGAACGGGAGTGCCGTTCGGCAGATCGAAGAGCTACATTTCAAGTACCTGCCGCGTAGTCTCGGATATACTCGTGCTGATCCTTTGAAAGTTTGTCGATCGAGATTTCCATCGTCTGGAGTTTGTAGCGAGCGATCTCCTCGTCCTGCTCTTTTGGAATGTCGTACACCCTGTTCTCGAGGCGCTTTCCCTTCTTGAAAAAATCGATGAGCCAGAGGTGTGACATGAACTGATTCGCGAAAGACATGTCCATGACCTCGGAGGGATGTCCCTCTGCTGCCGCGAGATTCACGAGCCGTCCCTTGGCAAGGACGTAGATACGTTTTCCATTCTTTAGGAGATACTCTTCATTATTTGGGCGGACCTCCTGAACGCTTTTCGTAAGCCTTTTCAGGTCCACGAGGTTGATCTCGCAATCATAGTGACCGGAATTGCAAACAATAGCGCCATCCCGCATGACGCGGAAATGTTTCTCCGTGACGATGTCTTTCACTCCCGTCGTCGTGACGAAGATCTCGCCGATTGTTGCTGCTTCGTCCATACTCATTACCCTGTGGCCATCGAGTGTCGCTTTGAGAGCCGCTGTTGGTATTACTTCGGTGACAATCGTATTCGCGCCAAGACCTTTTGCACGAGTGGCGACTCCGCGTCCACAATGGCCGTACCCTGCAACGACAAAATTCTTCCCGGCTAGGAGAACGCTCGTTGCCCTGAGAATTCCATCAATCGTTGATTGACCCGTGCCATACACGTTGTCGAAGTCCCACTTGGTCTCCGCGTCGTTCACAGCGACGACAGGGTATTTCAGTGCACTGTCCTGAGCCATTGCTCGGAGTCGATGAACGCCCGTTGTTGTCTCTTCAGTGCCGCCTATTACGGTTTCCATCGCGAGTTCGGGATGGCGGTTGTGGATCGTAAAGATGAGATCGGCACCATCGTCGAGTGTGAGGTTGGGTTTAATTTTGAGTGTCTGTTCGATGCACCAGTAAAACTCTTTCACGTTCATACCATGCCAGGCAAAAATGGAGATCCCTTCTCTGGCAAGTGCGGCGGCTACATTATCCTGCGTCGAGAGGGGGTTGCATCCGCTCCAGCTCACCTCGGCACCGGCTTCGACAAATGTTTTAGTCAGAACTGCAGTTTCTTTTGTGACGTGAAGGCAGCCAGCAATACGGAATCCTCTCAGCGGTCTCGTCTTCCGGTATTTCTCGCGGAGTCCCATGAGGACGGGCATCCGCGATTCTGCCCACGCGATCCGCATCTGGCCCTCACTTGCAAGTTTCAAATCACGAACTTTGTACACCCCTTTTTTCTCGTCCATATTCTCTCGGCATTATCCTTTCTTCGTTTTCCATGTATTCTCGTTTGGATCCCAAGCACTAGCCATCTCGCCAGATTTCGATTCTGCGTGCGCCGGGGCTCGGGGACTAATCACTTTTGGCGGCTGAAGTGCAGCGCAACGTGTACCAAACTTCGGTTGTGCGAATGGGAGATGTGTTGTACCTCGCGCAAGGATATGACAGTAGTTGGCGCTGTCCCCTACAAAAGGGACACCGTGATTCCAAGGGACCCATGAGCGCGCATTACAGTAGTGTGACACAAACGCTCGCCGCCAACGTTCTCTGGTGCGGTTCGGATAGGACCGATGCAACAAGTGGCCATGAGAAAATATCACGTCGCCTGGTCTCACGGGGACTGGTGCCCACTCGTATTTCTTCCCGACGGCGGATAGAGTGTTAACCTCGTCGTCTAAGTCGCTGATGTTCTCGACATGTTTCAGGTTGGTAAATGCGCCGTCGCTGTGGACAAATGCAGTTTCGGAGTATTCGCCGGGATAAATGGGTTCGCAGTGTGAGCCCTTCGCGAACCACAGGCAGCCGTTTTCCTCATCGACATCATCGATTGCCAGCCACGCACCGATGAGGGTATCAGGGTACGTCGTGATGTAATAGGCGTCTTGATGCCATCCTTGACCTCCTCTTCCAGGAGGATTGTAGAAAAGCATCGTCTGCAGCGCCAGGACGTCAGGCCCGACGAGGGCCTCGAGAACATCCAAGACACGAGGATGCAAGAAGAATCTTTCTGCCGTCGCATCAACGCGATGGAGCATATGGACGCGCGTGAAGCGCTGGAGAAGCTGTTCTTGTGTTGCATCTGGCGGAGGTGGATCAACACCTGGCACAGAAACCCCCCCATAAAACAGATCCATTGAATGTCGTTCGAGTTCTTTGAGGTCGTCTGATGGGACTAAATCCCGCACGACGAGATAGCCATAATGTTGGTAATGAACATACTCTTCGGTTGTCACCATATACCGGTCAGCCCGCCGTTCCGCCAACACTCGATAAGACATTTTCTTTTTTCCTCTCTATTTAATTCACACCTCGATGTAGCTTCTTGGCAAGATC